>JAQXIY010000050.1 GCA_029008035.1 Lachnospiraceae bacterium | reverse complement strand
AGGCCTTCGAAATGAGAAAGGCAATGGCCAGAAGAGCAGGAGAAGAGGCTTCAATCAAACTGCTTATTCCTATGATTGGCATGTTGGGGATTGTTATTGTCATATTGGTTGTGCCGGCATTGCTGGCATTGGAGTCACAATAGAAAGGAGAGGAGAACTATGAGTTTAAGAAATTTTTTGGAAGAGGAAGATGGTGTGGGCGTCGTGGAAGTGTTGTTGATTTTGGTGGTGCTTATTGGACTGGTTATAATCTTTAAGAAGCAGATTACCAAACTGGTGAATGGAATTTTTGATACCATTACCGACCGGGCAGGAGATATCTAAATGAGAGGAAGTGTCACGGTATTTTTCTCTATGATTCTCACAATTCTTTGCAGTCTATTTTTCTCCATGTCGGAGACAATAAGGATTCTTGGAATGCAGAGTAGAAGCACTGTAATAACACGGGAAGCTCTGGCAGGGACTTGCTCAGAATATCAACCCTATTTATGGGCGGCGTATCAAATATTAGCTTTGGATGGCTCCTATGGGAGTAATGATTTTCATGTAGGGATGGTGGAAAACCGCATAGGAGAGTTCTGTCAAAATAATTGTGATGGGGGCAATGGACTCTTTCATATGGAGCCGACAAATTGCCGACTGAAGGAGTACTGTTTGTTGACGGATGGCGACGGGGCAGTGTTTATGCAACAGGCTGCAAAGATGGCAAAACAGCAGATATCCCTGGAAGCCATACAACAGTGGCATGATGGAGTATGCTCCATGGGTGGTGATGGACAGTATGAAATTAGTGCAGAGAGTCAGGTGGATGCTGCCGAAAAGGCTTTGGAACATCCGGATCCGTCGCCTGCTCAGGATGAGACAGAGAATTTTATGGATACAAATCAAGCAGTCGTGCCAACTTTTGATAATCCTTTTCGCATTTTCCGTGAAATCAAGGAAAAAGGGTGGCTGGGGATTGTCACGGAGGGAAGAGAAATTTCTCAGAGGACCATTGTCACTGATGGGACAGTTTCCACCCGATCTCTACAGCAGGGGACAGGCATTTTTAGTGATATCGCGGCCGGAGAGGATAAGAACCTATGGTTTTATGAGTGGTATCTGTTACATCGATTTCCGTATTTCGGACAAGAGACAAAGGGGGACGGACTGGCCTATCAGATGGAGTACATTATTGCAGGCAAAAGCAGCGACATAGAAAATCTGGAAACAGTGGTCTGCCATTTGTTGGCTATGCGTCAGGTGGAGAATGTTCTCACCATTACGTCAAATCCGGGAATGATACAGCAAACCTATCAAGTGGCCCTGTCCCTGGCGGGGGCAAGTGCTAATCCGGCTGTTGTTCAGTTGGTGCAGGCAGGAGTGGTTGCAGTATGGGCACTGGTGGAGAGTATCTTGGATGCCAGGAGATTATTAGATGGTGGGAGGGTGGCACTTGTAAAGACAGCAGAGCAGTGGACAAGTCAGCTGTATTCTCTGGCGACGTACATTGTCCCATCTCAAAAGGCCAGAGAGACAGATACGGGAATGACGTACGTTCATTATCTGGCGTCTCAGTTATTTCTACTCAACAAAAAAGCACTAGGCTTGCGTCCGATGGATTTGATGGAGGAGGACTTGCGACGACAGAATGGATTTGAAAATGCCAGAATGGATCATATGCTTTGCTCTATGGAAGTGGCGTGTGCCTATCAATCATATCCTATATTTCTGTCTGTCGTTGGAACGGAATCCTTTTCCCGTAACTGGTATTCCTATGAATGTGAGGATGCCATAGCATATTGAAAGGCTGGAGGTGTAGAAAGGTGTCTCTTTCTATGTTGTTCTTATTCATTGCACAAATAAGACCAAAAATGCACAAATGTCGTATGAAAAAAACATCTCTTCTCAAAAAGAATTCTATCAGAATTCCATCTATCCAATTTCCATACATCAAAAAGAGACACCTTTGTGCACCTCCCCTTTCGGCTAGTTATACGGTAGAAGCAGCGGTGGCCATACCTTTTTTCCTTGGGATGATGATTTTTGCCATATTTTATATGCGGATCATGCAGGTTGAATTTGGCATACAAAAAGTTCTGGATGAAACTGCGCAACAAGCAGCAGTGCTATGCTCCGGAGAAGAAAACATAACGCTTGGGGAACTGCGCCTTTTATGCAATGGGAGAATGGAAAAGGAAGAGATTCCGCTATCCTTCATCAAGGGCGGCATCCTTGGTATATCCTATGGAGAATCTACTGTGGAAGGGAATTATATCGTTCTTCAGGTGTCGTATGATGTGGAATTTCCTATACAGCTTTTCGGAAAGCTCCGATGGAACAGAAGGCTGCTCTCTATCAATCGAAAATGGGTTGGCTGGGACCCAAATGAGGAAGGAGCATTGGGAAATTATGTTTATGTAACGGAATATGGGACGGTGTATCACCTGCGGCGACAATGTCCATATCTAAATCCCGGCATTATTGCAATACCTTACCATCAGGTGAGCGATAAGAGGAACGAAAGCGGAGCAAAATACAAGGCGTGCAAGGGCTGCGGTGCAAAAAAAGTGAAATCCGGTGTTGTTTATATTACGGAATACGGAGATGTGTATCACAGAACTCTTCATTGTGTGGGACTGCGCAGAACCATCCATCGCATTCCCTTGACAGAGGTGGGAGACAGAGGGCCATGCAAAAAATGTTATTAGGAGGAAAGAAGAAAATGGAAGCCATGGGAATGGGGAGCATGCTGGCAATTTGCAGTTTGTTTGACCTTTGGAAAAAACAGATACCGATGGTGGTCTTACTGGTCTTTGGAATCACGGGGCTAATGTATCAGATTTACTATGGAAAACTACCTTTGCCGGATGTGTTTTTTGGAGTGATGGTTGGGACGGCTCTTTATGTCATCAGTATTGTTTCGGGTGAGAAAATCGGAAAAGGAGATGCCATGATGCTTATGTCATCAGGCCTTTATATGGGATTTTGGAAAAATATCACGCTGCTATGGCTGGGAAGTGCAATGGCGGGGGTGGTATGTATGGTGATGTATCTGTGTATGAAAAAAGGAAAGGATGCCACGGTACCTTTTGCCCCATTTTTGCTGGGAGCATATCTTGTACTGTGGCTTGTGAGGCAGTGAAATGATGAAAGGAAGCTATACGGTGGAAGCGTCGTGGATTATGTCCATAACACTATGTATTCTCTGTGCCACTATCCTGGTGGCATTTCAGGTATATAGAGAAGTGATTGCTGATGTAATAGCACCCACTACGGAGATAGATCCTGTGGCGCTGTTTCATCAGAGAGATTGGATTAGAGAACTTATGGAAGGAGTGAACTGAAGCTTTGGGAACAGAAATCAGTTACAAAAGAACCCATCAGGAAAGTTATATGGTGGTGGAGACAGAGAATGCACTGACAGACTACCAGGAGCGGATGCTAAAGGAAAATGAGATATCCTCGTTACTCTCTTTTTACACCATACAGTTAGATGGTAAAACCCGGTTCTGGCACGATATTTCCGGCAAGCAGTCCTTGAAAGACTATTTGGAACAGGAGAAAGTATCCCTTAATCTGCTAGAAAGAATTTTGATAAGTATGATTTTGGCTTTTGAGGAACTGGAGAAATACCTGATACAACATCAAAACGTCCTTCTGAGACCGGATACTATTTTTATGAACAGACAAGAACAACTTCGTATTTTCCTTTGCTGCTGCCCCGGGGTAAGAGAGGATAATATGCCCATGTTTCGAGAGATGATGGAGTATATTGTGGGGAAAGTCAGTGGTGAGGAGGAACCGCTGGTACATCTTTGCTATAAACTATATGAACTGTCAGTGCGCCCGGAGACCACGTTACAGGAGATGTATACTGTTGTGGAAAAAGAGATTCACAGTCAGATGGATGAGAGGATAAAGGAAGTGCCGGATGTAGTAGCTACCGTTACGGAGGAGCCACTAAAGACAGAGAATGTTTCCACAGAGGTGGAAGATATATATTACACCGCTCCTTGGGAACGTGTTTTTCAACAGGTTTGTAAGAGAGGACAGGATCTTCTTGCCATGATTATCCGATGGGGCAGACCTAAAAAACAGGAGCCTAAAGGAGAAGATTTTATTATCGAACCCACGCCTGAAATATCTCAGCCCACGCAACTTCTATTCCAGGGTCAGAGGCAGTGCCAGGGACAATTACTTTACCAGGGAACAAAGCAGGAAAAGGACTACACGATTGAAAAAGAGACCTTTCGCATTGGACATGGAGAGGCTGTAAATGATGCTTGTCTTATCTCTGATGCAGTAAGTCATTTTCATGCAAGGATTACAAAGCAGGGGGCGGAGTATTTCATCGAGGATTTAAATTCCACCAACGGAACCTACGTAAATGGGGAGCAGTTGTGTTACACCCAAAAGAGGAAATTGGAGTCTATGGACCGTATCCTGTTTGCAGATGTAAGTTATATGTTTCTCTGAGTATATTTTCTATGTATTTTGCCGGAGGCCGTGATATAATACCAAAAGAATATAGTTCTTGAGGGATCATGATGGAATCAATGGCAACGGAAGTAAAGGAATGGATAAAGAAAGCACCGGTGACCACTCTTTTGGTGGTTATTAATGTGGTGGTGTTTGGAGTGCTGGAAATTATGGGAGATACCTTGGACGGGGACTTTATGCTGCGTCATGGAGCCATGAATCCTGCCTTGGTATTGTACGAGGGACAGTGGTATCGTTTGCTCAGTTCCATGTTTTTGCACTTTGGGGGAGAGCATTTGATTAACAACATGTTTTTGCTTCTGGTGCTGGGGAGTTTTCTGGAAACGGCACTGGGTCCCGTGAAGTATGTGGCAGTGTATCTGGGCGCCGGTATCGTTGGGTCTTTTGTCTCCTTTTTTCACATGATGCTTATAGCCAGAAATGATATATCCGCAGGGGCATCCGGTGCCATCTTTGGTATTATCGGAGGACTTGTTGCCATTGTTCTTGTTCACAAAGGAAAGTACAGAGATTTTACTGCCAAGAAAATGATCATTATGGTTGCCCTGACTTTGTACGCGGGATTTCGTTCCGACGGGGTGGACAATGCAGCCCACATGGGAGGTTTTCTGGGAGGATTTCTTCTTACCTTTATCCTTTACGGAATACCCTATCTTGCAGGGCTGCTTCGAGAGAGGCATTTCTTTAAAAAGAATTGATTTTGCACTGGAAACATTCTATACTTGATGTATTCATAGAAAAGATGAGGATGTCCGAATGAAGGTTAATATTTACTATGGTGGACGGGGTGTGATTGACGACCCAACACTGTATGTTTTGAAGAAAATGGAGAGTGTGTTGGTGGAACTTCGCGTGGAAGTACATCGATACAATATTTATGAGCATAAGAATGCCATCTCTACACTGCCCCAGACATTGAAGGACGTGGACGGTATTATTCTTGCAACCACAGTGGAATGGCTAGGTATCGGCGGTTACATGAATCAGTTTTTGGATGCCTGCTGGCTCTACGGAGACAAGGAAAGCATTGCATCCACCTATATGCAACCGGTGGTAATGTCTACCACCTATGGAGAGAGAGAGGGCGTTTTAACCTTAGAGAATGCGTGGGAGATTCTGGGAGGGCTTCCTTGCAGCGGACTCTGCGGATATGTGGAGGATATGGTGAGCTTTGAGATGAACCAGGAATATGCTCACATCATCGAGAAGAAGGCGGAGAACCTGTACCGCACCATTTCTCAGAAGTCCAAGGGTCTGCCCACCAGCAATCAAGCGGTGACCAGGTCAGTGCTTCGAACCCAGCAACTGGAATTGACACCCCAGGAGAGTGAACAACTTTCTCGTTACGTGTCCAATGATTCCTATGTGAAGAAGCAGAAGGAAGACATTGAGGAATTGTCCAATATGTTCCGGGGGATGATGGGACAGGAAATTCAGGATCAGGCCACAGAGTATATTATGGACTTTCAGTCTCACTTTGCACCGCAGCCGGATTTTTCTGCTCGGTATCTGTTTATGATTGGTGGCAAGAAGAAGCCACTTTTTGTGGAAGTGGACAAGGATGAAATCACCTGCCATTACGGACAGGAGGAGAACATTGATGTATATCTGAAGATGCCACAGGAGGTTATGAACCAGCTTGTGATGGGGCAGATGACCTTCCAGCGGGCTTTTAGCGTAGGAGATATGACAGCCAAGGGCAACTTCAAAACCTTGCGGATGTTGGATGAACTTTTTACCTTCTCTCACAACTCATAAGAGTGGAGAGAATAGGTTATATTACATTTCATAGCGGATAGGAAAGGGTGAATGACATGAGACAGGACGACTGTATTTTTTGCAAGATTTTAAATGGAGACATTCCATCCAGAAAAGTATATGAGGATGAGGATTTTTGTGTGATTATGGACGTGGAACCGGCAACCAAGGGACATTGCCTGGTGCTTCCAAAGGAGCATTATGCCAATCTTTTTGAAATGCCGGAGGAGTTGGCAGCCAAGGTGCTTCCCGTGGCCAAGAAAGTGGCAAGTCATCTGAAGGAGTCTTTGGGATGTGAGGGCTTAAATCTTGTTCAGAACAACGGAGAAGTGGCGGGACAGACGGTACATCATTTCCATATGCACCTGATTCCCAGATATGCAGACGGCGTTGTGACAGATGTTACCTGGGGCCACACCAATTTTACCTCTCAGGAAATGGACGAGATTTTTGACATGATTAAGATATAGAACACACCATATCTAGTGGGGCAAATCCCCTTTACCTACTAGTTTTTTAAATTCCGATTTTTTAATTGCAACTTTAGTTGAAACATACTACAATAAACATTGTCGCACCCTTTTGGATAGGGTCATACGAATGGAGAATTGGGAATGTTTATTGGAAGAAGAAGCGAAATTGCAGCATTGAATGCTTTTTATGAGGGGGATAACAGGAAAGTCGCTTGTATTACAGGCTCTCTTGGTATGGGTAAGACTACACTTTTGCGTGAGTTTGCCCGAGACAAGAGTAGTCTGTATTTTTGTTGTTATGAAACTACCGGACAGCAGGAAATTTCCCTGTTTGCCCAGGCAGTGGGACTGAAGAGAGCCAATGGTTTAGAGGCAGTTTTGGACAAGATTACCACTATGGCAAAGAAAGAAAAGATTCTGCTTATTTTGGATCAGTATCCCAATTTTGCAAAAGCTGACACCACTTTCGGACAGACTTTGCTTCAGTATTTCACAAATCAGTGGAAGGATTTGCCGGTGAAACTGGTTCTCTGTGGAGACGGATTCCTTTCCATGGAGAAGTATGTCTACGGAAAGAAGGCCATCTGGGCTAAGATGCTTGATGTCCATTTAACCGTAAAGGGAATGTCCTTTATGGAGACAAAGGAATTCTTCCCGGGAGCAAGCGGGGAGGATGCTGCACTTTATTACGGCATCAGCGGAGGTATTCCGGCACATCTTGTTCGTATGCAGGGACGGAGCACCAAGGATGCCGCCAGAGAGATTTTTGATATCACTCCCGGGAAGGCAGCTCTTTTGCCGGAACAGGTGATGGCCACCGAACTTCGGGAACTCTCATATTATAATTGCATTTTGTCGGCAATGGCCCAAGGAATGAATCGTGTCAATCAATTGTCCGCAGCGGTGAATAAGCCCAAGGACGTGGTGGTTCCTTACTTGAATGCACTGATGTCCATAGGAATTGTCACCAAGGAGACTCCCATTACAGAGGAGACCAACCGCAAGAAGACCCGCTATTCCATTGTTAACAGCAATATCGTCTTCTGGTATCGATACCTGGTACCTCACATGGAATTATGCCTTACAGAACAGTGGGATACCTTGTGGGATGAGGTGATTGTTCCTGATTTGGATAGCTTCATGCAACAGGTATTTATCGACATTAGCAGAGAGTACATCGAAGGTATGAGCCAGAAGGGGCAGATGCCGTTTTCCATTGAGAAGTCAGGTAACTGGTGGGTTAACGATGATGAGGCCGGAACTACAGAAGGCTTTGATATTGTGTCCGTGGGTACGGCAGATGGCAAGACCGCAACCATTTTTACCCTGTGCTTCTATGAGGATCGCGCCATCGAGGTGGCTGAGCTGAAGTGGATGATAGACATGACAAGACAAATGCACCGGGAGGGGGATGTCTATTATGTGGTTTGCACCAAAGACAGATTCCATGAAAATGTAGAAACCGTGGCATCCACCATCAAGAATATTATTCTGGTCACCTTGAAAGATGAGATGTTATTTTAATAAAACGGGGAATTACACCCCATAAATCGTAAAATAGTGTATTGCTATTGGAAAAAGGTCATAGTAAAATCTTCTATGGTAGATGAACTATGGTCTTTTTTTTGACCAGCAACAATTTCGATAGAGAGGAAAGCACAATGACAAATCTTGAACTACAAAAACAAGCAGTAAAGATTCGCAAGGGCATTATCGATGGTGTCCACGCAGCCAAGGCCGGACATCCGGGTGGATCCTTATCTGCGGCAGAAGTATTTACCTATCTGTATTTTGAGGAGATGAATATCGATCCCGCCAACCCGAAGAAGGCGGACAGAGATCGCTTCGTACTGTCCAAGGGACACACGGCACCGGGGCTGTATTCTGCCCTGGCCAACAGAGGATATTTTCCGGTGGAGGATCTCTTGACCTTGAGACATATCGGCTCTCACCTTCAGGGACATCCCTGTGTACAGCACACACCGGGGATTGATGCTTCCAGCGGTTCTTTGGGACAGGGAATTTCCGTAGCAGTAGGAATGGCACTGGCTGCTAAGCTTGACGATGCAGACTATCGGGTCTACACCCTGTTGGGAGACGGTGAGATTCAGGAAGGTCAGGTATGGGAGGCTGCTATGTTTGCAGGTGCCCGCCATCTGGATAACCTTTGCGTCATTGTGGATAACAATGGTTTGCAGATAGATGGTACTGTGGAGGAAGTGAATTCTCCATATCCAATTACCGACAAGTTTGCCAGCTTCAATTTCCATGTAATTGCTGTGGAAGACGGCAACGATTTTGAACAGTTGCGGGCAGCTTTTGATGAGGCAAGAGCCACCAAAGGACAGCCCTCAGCTATCGTTATGAAGACAGTGAAGGGCAAGGGCGTTTCTTATATGGAGAATGCGGTAGGATGGCACGGTAAGGCTCCTAACGATGAGGAATACGCAATTGCAGTAGAAGAGTTGAAGAAAGCGGAGGAAGCATTATGTCAGAAGTAAAAAAGATTGCTACAAGAGATAGTTATGGTAATGCTCTTACCGCATTGGGAAAAGAGCATGAGGATTTGGTTGTTTTAGATGCGGATTTGGCAGCAGCAACCAAGACAGGAATTTTCAAGAAGGAGTTCCCGGAGCGCCACATTGACTGCGGTATTGCCGAGGCCAATATGATTGGTATTGCAGCGGGATTGGCATCCTGTGGCAAGGTTCCATTCTGCTCCAGTTTTGCAATGTTTGCAGCAGGAAGAACCTTCGAGCAGATTCGTAACTCTGTTGGTTACCCACATTTGAATGTGAAGATTGGTGCTACTCACGCCGGTATTTCCGTTGGTGAAGACGGTGCGACACATCAATGTAACGAGGACATCGCGCTTATGAGAACCATACCGGGTATGACCATCATCAACCCGTCGGATGATGTGGAGGCCAAGGCGGCAGTAAAGGCTGCTTACGAAATGGAAGGCCCTGTATACCTCCGATTCGGTCGTCTGGCAGTACCTGTCATCAACGACACACCGGATTATAAGTTTGAGATTGGCAAGGGTGTTGTCTTAAAAGAGGGAACAGACCTGACCATTATCGCCACCGGGCTTGAGGTAAACGAGTCCTTAGAGGCAGCTAAGATGTTAGAGGCAGATGGCATCAGCGTCCAGGTGATCAACATGCACACCATCAAGCCTTTGGATGAAGAGTTGGTGGTACAGGCAGCAGCCAAGACCGGCAAGGTTGTCACAGTGGAGGAGCATTCCATTATCGGCGGTCTGGGAAGCGCTGTGGCAGAAGTACTGGCAGAGAAACAGCCTGCGAAGCTTCTTCGCATCGGTGTGGAGGACCGCTTCGGTGAGTCCGGTCCCGCAGTGAAGTTGCTGGAGAAATATGAACTTGATGCGTCAGGCATCTACAAGAAAGTCAAAGCTTTTCTATAGAAGATAGAACAATAAATAAGAGGCATAGTCACCGGATAGTGATATGCCTCTTTTGTTGTATTATTTTCTTCCTGTGAGATAATAAATTTTAACAAAGCGTTTGTCATTTCCATATCTGTTCTCCTCATTCATTTGATGAGTTTACTATAGCAAAGCCAGATGTAAACGGTTAGTGAAAAAAGAAATGAATATCATATGACTTTCGTAATGTATCAGTGGGGGAAATGTGATACAATATTTTTGGGAGAATATTTGATTTCAGATGGAAGTGAGGATAATGTCTATGGAGGGTTACACAAAAGAATGTAAATATTGCCACAGGGTGCTGCCGGATGACTATCCTTCCGATGTATGCCCGGGATGCAAGGAAGAGTATTTGTTTTCCAAGGTAAGGGATTACATTCGCAACAATGAAGTCAATGAATATATGGTGGCCAATGAATTTCAGATTCCCCTTCGGAAGGTGAGAGGATGGATCAAGGAGGGCCGTATTGAGTATGTGGATGCGGAGACACGGATTGTGGGAACCAAGTGCCAGAGATGCGGTAAGTCGGTGACCTTTGGCATGTTGTGTCCCGACTGTATGCGACTTCTAAACTACAGCAACAAGAAGATTCAATTGGTGCAAAAGCCGGATGAAAAGCGTGATGACAAGATGCGTTTCCTATAGCGAATAGATTGCACATACATCCCGGGTGAATAAATTACATCCTCAGTGGAAAGATATACTGAATAAACATTGAGGAGTGGCCTATGAATTATTTGGAAATCGAAAAAGTACACGGCAGAGAAATCTTAGATTCCAGGGGAAACCCAACGGTGGAGGCAGAGGTATTTCTTATGGACGGAACTGTGGGAAGAGGCGTTGCCCCCAGCGGAGCATCTACAGGCGAGTTCGAAGCTTTGGAACTGCGGGATAAGGAGGATGGCCGATATCTGGGGAAGGGTGTCAAGCAGGCGGTGGAGAACATCAACACTGTGATTCAGGAAGCTTTGGTGGGACGGGATGCATCAGATTGCTACCACATCGACAACATTCTCATACAGTTGGATGGCACCCGGGACAAATCCCGTCTTGGTGCCAATGCCATGTTGGCAGTATCTATTGCCTGCGCCAAGGCAGCGGCTGAGGCACAGGGGATTCCTCTGTATCGCTTCTTGGGAGGTGTGACGGGAAATCGTCTTCCGGTGCCAATGATGAACATTATCAACGGAGGAGTTCATGCACCGTCCAGCGGACTGGATGTACAGGACTTTATGATTATGCCGGTGGGGGCATGTTGCTTTGCTGAGGCACTGCGCTGGTGCGCGGAGGTATTTCACCACTTGGCGGGAATTCTAAGGGAGAGAGGAATGGCTACTTCGGTGGGAGATGAGGGGGGATTTGCCCCGGCATTGTCCTCGGATGAGGAGGCCATTGATACCATTTTAGATGCAGTGAGAAAGGCGGGATACGAGCCGGGGAAGGATTTTATGATTGCTATGGATGCTGCGTCCTCCGAGTGGAAATGCGGCAGGGATGCATCCAAGCAGGATACTATGGCTACCAGAAGCGGACAGGTGATTTACCATTTGCCCAAGTCTAATATGGATTTCACCACAGACGAACTGATTTCTTACTGGAAGCGTCTTGTGGATAAGTATCCGATTATTTCCATCGAGGACCCTTTGGATGAGGAAGACTGGGAAGGCTGGCAAAAGCTCACTATGGAACTTGGAGAAAAGGTGCAATTGGTAGGAGATGATTTGTTTGTCACCAACACAGAGCGTCTGTCCCGGGGCATTGAGATGGAGTGTGGCAATTCTATCTTGATTAAGCTGAATCAGATAGGGACCCTCACGGAGACCTTAGAGGCCATTAAGATGGCCCACGAAGCAGGCTATACCGCCATCGCTTCCCATCGCTCCGGTGAGACAGAGGATACCACCATCGCAGACTTGGCAGTGGCACTTAACACCTGTCAGATTAAGACAGGGGCACCTTCCCGCTCAGAGCGCATGGCAAAGTACAATCAATTGCTTCGCATCGAGGAAGAACTGGGTATTGGGGCAGTGTACCCGGGAATGGAGGTATTTCACATAAAGAGACATGAAGTACATTAGAGAATTTTTGATTATTATGATTTTTACCCTGATAGGAGAATTGTTGCAGAAGTTGCTGCCGATACCGATTCCCGCATCGGTATACGGTTTGCTGCTTCTGTTTTTGGCGTTATGCACCGGAATGGTGAAGCTTCAGGATGTAGAGAAAGCGGGAGATTTTTTGATTGCCATTATGCCGGTGATGTTCATCGCTCCTGCGGTGAAAATTATGGATATTTGGGGAGATATTGTAGGGGATTTGATTCCTATCATCGTGGTTATGGTATTGTCCACCGTCATTGTTTTTGCCGTGGCCGGATGGGTGACCCAGTGGATGGAGAGGAGGAGAAAATGACAGTATTTTATGAAAGTTCCCTCTTTGCCATCGCACTGACTTTGGGAGCCTATGAGATAGGTCGATGGATTCAGAAAAAGACAAAGTGGACCGTGGCCAATCCGCTGTTGATATCAATCGTATTGGTTGTTGTAGTGTTAAAATTTTTTCAAATCGACAACGCAAAATATCAGGAGAATGTTTCCTTGATTTCCTTCTTTCTCACACCGGCAACGGTGTGCCTGGCCATTCCGCTGTATCGACAGGTGCAGATATTAAAGAAGAGCTTGGCGGGTATTCTGGTGGGAATCTTGGCGGGAACCCTGGCCAGTTTTGCCAGTGTCTATGCCATGTGTAAACTATTCTCTCTGACAGACACCATGACGGTTTCCCTGTTGCCAAAGAGCATCACTACCGCTATGGGTATCGTGTTGTCGGAACAGGCAGGGGGCTTTGTGGCGCTAACTGCCATTGTCATTGTGATTACAGGAATTCTTGGCAATATGTTTGGGGAGCTGATGGCTAAGATTTTCCATATCACAGACCCGGTTGCCAAAGGGGTGGCTTACGGTACAGCTTCCCATGTGGTAGGAACTACAAAGGCGGCGGAACTGGATGAACTTATGGGGGCAGTCAGCAGCCTGTCCCTTGTGGTTGCCGGGATTATAACTGCAGTGTTTTTTTGCTTTGTGTAGAGGAGGTAATGTATGAAAAGAAAGGGGTTTTCGTTTTGGTTTCTGGTTTGGGGGCTGGGAATCGCAGGACAGATTTGTTGGAACATGGAGAATCAGTGGTTTAACACCTTTGTGTATGCCAAGATAGCCAAAGACCCCACCATCATATCCTGGATGGTGGCCATATCAGCAATTGCAACTACGATTTCTACGTTTCTGTTTGGATGTGTGTCTGACAGAAAGGGTAAGAGAAAGACCTTTGTTGCCGTTGGATACATATTGTGGGGCGTCTTTACCATTGTATTTGGAATGACACAATTGATTACAAGTGGAAGTGGAGACAACACAGGCAGTGTTATTGTTGTAGCGGGATTTGCCGTTGTATTGGCAGATGCTGTTATGAGTTTCTTCGGCTCTATGGGAAACGACATCGGATTTAATGCCTGGATGAATGACCACATGGATGAAAGTAACAGGGGGCAGTTAGGTGCAGCTCTTGCCACCCAGCCAGTCATCGGAACTATTGCCGGCACCGTAGTAGGCGGTATGCTTGTGGGAGCAGATGACAACTATATGCGTCTGTTTTTGGTGATGGGTATTGTCGTCATTATCTTTGGCATTTATTGCCTGGTGGCTATGAAGGATGCCCCTGAATTGAAACCAAGTGTGAGAGGAAGTTTTTCACAGCAATTTTTCTCTATCTTTAAGATTAAGGAATACATAAAATTAAAAGAACTGGTGTGGGTAAACCTTTCCTTGGCTATGTATTTTATTGCATTTAATATGTACTTTACCCATCTTGGCAACTATATGATTTACTACCTGGGATTTACGGCAGATTTGATGGGATATATGGAAGGTCTTGGTCTGGTGCTGGCTATGATTTCCGTGGTGCCATCAGCAAAGATGATTAATAAGGGATATATCCCTCAGTTGTGTCAGGTATCTGTCATCTTAAACTGTATTGGTGTGGGAATTCTGGGACTTTTTGTCCGCCCGGAAAATGTGGATACCACAACCATGTTCAATCCGGTTCTGCTCATTGGAATCTTTATTTTGGGCTTGGGTTATATGCTGTTTTTGCAGAGCATCTCTGTCTGGGGGAAGCAGTTATACCCTGAGGATGCCAGAGGTCAGTTTGAGGGAATTCGCATCGTATTCTTCGTGTTGATTCCCATGATTATTGCACCGCTGATTTCCAATCCTATCATCAAGTCTTCGGGAGAGTTTATTGATGAAAATGGATTTACGGCATACCTGCCAACACACACGTTGCTGCTTGTGGGAGCGGTGCTTGTTTTAGTTACCTTATTGCCGTTGCACTTTGCCAAGAAGCACTACGAAAACAGAGCATAAATCACATAATCTATTGGGGGTCAGCATTGGCTGACCTCTTTTTTTGTAAAAAACTGAAAGAAACTATCACAGACATCAGGAATTCCAATCTATCAACAGATAGCCGATGCTTTCCGCAACGATATTTTGTCTGGAAAGATGAAGCAGGGAGAATATCTTCCCTCCATTCGAGGTCTTGCCAAGGAGCTAAAGATTAGTGTCATCACCACCATGAAGGCATATGAACTTTTACAGGAGGAGGGGCTTGTGACCGCAATGCAGGGCAAGGGCTTTCAGGTAAATCCTCAGGACAGTGAGATGCTTAGAGAGCAGCATATGAGACACATTGAGGATGGTCTGACAGATGCCATTAAGGCAGCCAAGAGAGCGGGGATATCCCGGAAAGAATTGAGAGAGATTTTTGAGGCATTGCTTGCAGTGCAGGAATAGGAGGTTAACAATGGAACAGATGCAATCAGCAATTCAGGTAAAAAATTTAAAGAAAAAATATAAGGGATTCACATTGGAGGTTGAGGATTTACATATTCCCATGGGATTTTCCACAGCGTTAATTGGGGAGAACGGAGCAGGTAAGACCACCCTACTCAACATCCTGGCGGGAATTCACTTAGATTACAAAGGGGAAATCACCTACTTTGATCGGTGGAGTGATAAGGAGAGAGAGAAGACCGGCAATCCGGTAAAGGAAATGATTGGATATACCGGTCCGAATAATTACTATTTGCCACAGTGGACCGTAAAGTAGGTAGAAGAGATTTCCAAACTTCTTTTTGAGAAGTTTGACGGGGCCAAATATGAAAAATATGTGGAGATGCTTCAGATTGCCAGTGTGGGCAGCAAGGGGAAGAATAAGAAAATCAGCAGTCTCTCCGATGGTAATCGAATGAAGCTTATGTTATCCGGTGTGCTGGCAAGAGATACTCAGTTGCTACTCTTAGATGAGCCGGCATCTCCTCTGGACCCATTGATGCGTGATGTGCTTTGCGACTTGATTCGGGAGTACATTGAGGAAGGACAGGGAGAGAAGAGTGTATTCTTCTCCACTCACAACATTGCCGACATGGAAAATGTCACAGACTACGCTATCATTATGGAGCGGGGTCGTGTGGTGGAACAGGGATTTGTGGAGGACTTGAAGGAGAAGTACATCCTGGTCAAGGGCGAGGCTTCGGACATTCCAACCGCAGAGAAAATCCTTTACTCCATCACCAAGAACACTTACAATAGGAGGCACATCATGAAAGGATTAAAATGTTATCTGGCTTACACCCCCAGATTATACAAAATAATTGTGATGGTGTTGCTTCCGGTGCTGGTGCTGGCTCTGGAGTGCTTCGATATCATCACTGATAAGGTGGCACTGTTTACTCTGTTGTCATCGGGAGTTGTATTTTATGAGTGCCTGGCGGACGGCTGGCATTTGGGAGGACTCCATTCCAAGGACTATGTGGGGCTTCGCATCATTCAGTCCTCGGAAAGGGGATTAGCTTTTTCCAAAAAGGTTGTGCTTTGGGACTGTTTGCGAAAATATGGATATATGGCAATCTTTGCCATTGCTGATTTGCTAATCCTGCTTTTGAGCAGTGGCGCTGAGGCGGTGGCAAATCATGCTCAGGTTGTGTGGTACATTTTTTGGGCATCCACAGCTGTGCTAATGCTATTTACATTTATCAGTCGTTTTATTTGCAATATTACAGGTGTCTTTTTCTTTTCATATCTGGCATCCATTGTAGTGGCTGTAGGATATTCACCCATACTCGCCGGCAATGGGTATGGCTATGGAACTGGCTTCCAAGGGAACCTACTGGATGGGGGCAATGATGAGAAAATATTTAAAGGGATAAAAAGAACTCCCGGGATGACCTGTGAAGGTTCCCGGGAGTCTTCTTGTGTGAAATTATGCATTTACAAATTTGTAAATGGTGGTGGTTACCACCTCCTCGCCAGCCTTTGCTACAGGGTGTGGGAAGGTGGGAACGTTGATGGCATTAGGTGGAAACTGTGTCTCAAAGCAAACACCATAGCGAGGTGCGTAGTGACAACCACCCTTGCCCACATCTGCCGTATCGATGTAATTGCCGGTGTAGAGCTGTACACCCGGACGATCGGTATAAACTTCTAATTTGCGACCGGATTTGGGGTCATAGGCACTGGCAACCAAAGGAATCTCGCCTTCAGGAATGGTCAAGATGTAATTGTGGTCATACCCGTTTCCAATCACCAACTGCTCAAAGTCGGCGCCAATACCGTCCCCCAAAGCAGTTTCCTTGGTGAAATCCATAGGTGTATCTACAATATTAAGAATGGTTCCTTCCGGAATCATTTTGTTGTTTACAGCAGTAATCTCTGTGGCGTCAATCCAAACTCTGTGATCAAGTACATCCCCATTGCCCTGTCCGGACAAATTGAAGTAGCAATGGTTGGTGGGATTAAACAGGGTGTCCTTGTCGGAAAGTCCTCTGTATTCCATACGCAGAGCATTGTCCTCTGTCAAAGTATAGGTGACGGTGATAGTCATATTTCCCGGCAATCCCATATCCATATCTTTCTTCTCATAAACAAATACAATGCTGTTATCTGTGACTTCCTTCACCTCCCACATTCTTCTGGCCAGAGGGTGAAAGCCGCTGTGCAGATTGTTATCTCCGTCGTTCTTATCCAATTGATATGTAGTGCCATTCAAAGTAAAGGATGCGCCCCCGATGCGGTTGCCGCAAGGAGTGACACAGCATCCGTAGAAGGGCGAATTCTCAAAGTAATCCTCCAGCTTGTCATAACCCAGTACCACATCCGCCTTTTCCCCTTTGGCATCCGGCACTACAATGGAGCGAACATTGGCTCCGAAATCCAGAAAGGAAACCTCCATGCCGTTCTCATTCTCCAATGTGTAAATGGAAATATCCTCTCCTTCTCTTGTCTGTCCCCAAATTGTCTTCTTCAAGATCCTTCTCCTTTCGATGTTTATACCCATTATTATAAACTCCACAGGTATGAGAGTCCACGAAAAAAACAGAGAAAAATAAAAAAAGTGATTGCTTTTTCTAATTAACTGCTATAATACATAAGGAAGCGTCTGAGCTTTTCTCAGTTATAGGAGGGAAAGAAAGTGAAAGTCATTATTGCAGGTGCCGGAAAAGTAGGCACGATGCTGACCCGTAAATTGTTGGCAGAGGGGTATGAGATTATTCTCATAGACAACAATCAGCAGGTTTTGGAGACTTGTGTAGAGCGGTATGATGTGATGGCAGTTCAGGGGAACTGTGCGTCCATGGAGACCCTGGCACAGGCCAATGTGAAGAAGGCAGAATTATTGATTGCTGTGGCGGGAGGAGATGAGTATAATCTGCTCTGCTGTATGACAGCCCACGGTATGAACCCGGATATACACACCATAGCGCGCATTCGTACACCTGAGTACGGAGAACAGATTTATAAGATGAGAGATGTCTTTGCTTTGTCAATGACGGTGAATCCGGAGAGACAGGCAGCCTTGGAGATTGAGCGACTGCTGAAGTATCCCGGATTTTTGCGAAGAGACACTTTTGTCAGAGGAAGAGCGGAGATTGTGGAGCTGAAGATTCGGGAGGACAGTAAGCTCTGTAATGTGGCTTTGAATGATATGAACAGCATTACAAAGAGCAAGGTGTTGGTGTGTGCTGTTCGAAGAGAGGGAGTTGTGTCTGCTCCGGATGGCAATTTTGTTCTGAAGGAGGGTGATCGCATTTATGTCACCGCCACCTCAAAAGAACTCACCGGCATGCTGAAGCATCTTGGGGTAATTACTCACAAGGTGAAGCGTGTCATGATTTGCGGAGGGGGAAAACTGGGATTTTATCTCGCTCAGCAGTTGTCCAAATCAGGCATAGATGTGCATTTGATTGAACAGGATATGAACCGCTGTATCGAGCTTTCCAACCATTTGCCGGAGGTGTCGGTGATTTGTGGTGATGCCAGCAACCAAATGTTTTTGGAGAGCGAAGGTATTGAGAAGTGCGATGCTGTCATTGCTATGACCAGATATGACGAGATGAATATGATCATCTCTCTCTATGCACAGAGCTGTAATGTTGATCAGGTGATAACCAAGGTGGATCACACGGAGAACAGCAAGATACAGGATATTCTTGACCTCGGCAGTGTGATTTGTCCGAAGGAGCTTTGCTGTAACCAGATTGTGAGATATGTGCGGGCTATGGAGAATACCACCGGAGCAGCCATGTCACTCCACTCCTTTGCAGAGGGACAGATGGAAGCACTGGAATTTCGTGTGGATGAGGAAACCTTGCATTGCGGAGAGCCACTAAAGGCATTGAATCTGCGAAAGAATGTGCTGATCGCCTGCATCAGCCATGGTAAGACGCCGGAGATTCCCGACGGAGAGTCCACATATAATGTGGGAGATACTCTGGTGATTGTGGCTAATGGAGATGTGGTTCTCCATAAATTAAACGATATTTTCGCATAGGGATTTTGAGGAATAGTTATGAATCATAGAATGGTGGGACGTTTTTTGTCCCTGATTGTGTTGACAGAGGCCATATTTATGTTACCGGCGTGGCTGATTAGTCTGGCTCACGGAGAGATGAAGGGGGCTTGGGCTTTTGCTGTGACTATTGTGGCTACAATATTGGCGTCCGTTTTTGTGTTGCTTATATGCAGAAAGGCGCAGATTAAGTTTTATGCAAGAGAAGGTCTGGTCTGTGTGGGATTGGGCTGGATTATTATGAGTTTTGTGGGATGTATGCCCTTTTTGCTTTCCGGGGAGATTCCCAATTTTATCGATGCATACTTCGAGACGGTTTCCGGCTTTACCACCACGGGAGCATCTATTTTGACGGATGTGGAGGCTATGGGCAAGGGTATGCTCTACTGGAGGAGCTTTACCCATTGGCTGGGAGGAATGGGAGTTTTGGTGTTCCTCTTGGCAGTTGTTCCGGCCAGCGGCAAGGGCAGCGGCTTTACCATGCACCTGCTTCGGGCGGAGAGCCCCGGTCCCAACGTGGGCAAATTAGTGCCCAGAATGAGACAGACCGCCATGATTTTATATCTGTTGTACCTGGCGTTGACAGTGTTGTGCTTTCTCTTTCTGTTGTTTGGGGGAATGAGTCCTTTTGAGGCAATCTGTACTGCTTACGGAACGGCAGGTACCGGTGGCTTCGGTGTGAAAAATGACAGTATCGCAGGTTATAGTGTCTACATCCAGAATGTGTGTACCGTGTTTATGTTGCTGTTCGGTGTGAATTTTACCTGTTATTATTTGTTGCTTTTGGGACGCCTCAAAGATGTGTTTAAGGACGAGGAATTGCGTCTGTATATAGGGTTGATTGTATCCAGCATTGTGATTATATCCATCAATACCAGAGGAATGTTTTCCTCTCTTGGAGAGACGGTGCAGCAAGTGGCGTTTCAGGTGGCAACCATTATTACCACCACAGGCTTCGCCACCACAGACTTTGACTTGTGGCCGACCTTTTCCAAGGCCATACTGGTGATTTTGATGCTTTGTGGTGCCAGCGCAGGAAGTACCGGCGGAGGATTCAAGTGTGGCCGTGTATTGCTTCTCATGAAGAATTTGAAGAGAAACTTGCAAAAGACATTGAATTCTCAAAAGATTCTGGTAGTGCGCAACAATGGCCAGATGGTCAATGAAAAGGTGCTAAGCAATTTGAACACCTATCTGATTGCCTATGTGTTTATTACCATTGCAAGCTTTTTGGTGGTTTGTCTGGATGGGGAAAGTCTTACCACCAGTATGACCTCTGTGATTGCCTGCGTGAACAATATTGGTCCCGGACTGGATGGGGTAGGCCCCACCAAAAACTACCATATGTTCAGCGACATGTCTAAAGTAGTCCTGATTTTGGATATGCTGGCGGGGCGACTGGAAATTTTCCCGATTATGCTGTTATTCTCCCGAAATACCTGGAGAAAATTGGTATAATCTGCTCATTGCAAAGAAAAGGACAAGGGAATAAAATAATAATAACTTGAGATGAACGACGTTGTGAGATGATAGAGGATAAGGAGTCAATTGATTATGAGGGAGATTTTCAAAAAGAGAATGATTTCTCTGGGACTTGCCGGGTGTCTGATTTTTGGATTGACGGCATCTGTTTTTACCACAAATGTGCAAGCGGCTGGGATTGTGGTGGATGGGGATCTGTCTGAGTGGTCCCACATCGCAAAACAGCCTTCCATGGATGGTAGTGTGACATATTGGTCTGTGGCACAGGACGAGGAGTACTTGTACTTTTGCGGGCATGATATATATGGTACGGATTGGTATCGCCCATTGGCACAACAGACGGTGATTTTTTCCTATGCCAACAATGGAGCCACCGGAGCAAATGGATATAAGCAGCAGGTGGGACTGAAAGTGGATGGGGATAGGATCACTGTCAGAGACTACTGGTATAACAACGTTGCCGGAGCCGGAGCCGTGTACCGTCATACTGCAGGGACAAGCAATGAGGCAAATATGGAGCGTGATTATGAGTGGAGTTTGCCAAAGAGTTTTTTGGCAGACACAGAGGGAAGTCTCAAATTCTGTGGAACAGAAATCCGTTTTCAGGATATTCCACAAGCCAACACAATTGTTGAACCTGTGGAACCGGAGAACCCGGAACAGCCACAGGAGCCGGAGACAAAGCCCTCCTATCAGGGCATTGTGATTGATGGCAAATTTGCGGACTGGGATGCCATTCAAAAAACTCCTATCAACGATAATAAGGATTACAATACAGTGGATGAGACCGCAATGGTTTGGGACGGAGACACCATCTATCTGTATTTTATGGCCAAGGGCAACGGAGACGGAACGGGTAACTGGAATTCCGTGACTCAGGCCGGCCCATACAACAGCGGACAATTTGTTATTAAGACGGATTTGGGAAGAGAACTCCTGATTCAACTTTCCGACAAGGACGGTGGAAGCGTAAAGGGAGTTGAGGGTGCCAAAGTGGCTGTGAACAACAAGAAGTGGGAAGGCGCTCCCTTCATGTGGGAGGTATCCATTCCCGCCAGTGCTCTTCCTCCATACAAATCCACCATCTCCTTTGGCATCTACCAGGGAGATATGGTGATTTCTGATGTGGCCAATTTGCAGGGCTCCGGCGCTGAGGAGGATCAGGAATTCCAGGGGATTGTCATCGATGGTCTCTACGGAGATTGGGAATTCTATCCCCATACCCCGATACAATATGCAACCCAGGGCACTGAGGGTCCCAAAGTGGACGGAGAGGGTGCACTGTACGCAGAAGGGGGTAAGTTGTACGCTCATGTGAACACACAGATGGGGGCTCATCTTTCGGAAGGCGGAGGTGAGTTTACCGAAGGTGTATCCATTCGGCTCAACAAGGACAAGTATTTTTATCCTGAAGTGATTGCAGTGGATGCTCAGGGCAATATTACATACAATCCCCATAGGAAGGATCTGCCCAGAGGCACCTATGAGTTTTATCTTATCGACAGAGATGGCTGGAAGACAGCCAAGAACATCTCGGAATTGGAACAGTGCCACAATGGCCTTTATGGTCATATGTTTGTCACAGTAGGTGCATCCGCAGACGATATGGAATTTGAAATGGATCTGGAATTGGTGGCAAAGAAATTTGGAATGGATGCATCAGACATTAAGACCATTGAGGGTCAGTGGATTCGCATCGGGGAAAAGTGGATTGCCACCGCAGGTACATCTACGGGAACCTGGGCAGGACTTTTGATTTGCTTTGCCGGTGTTGGTGGCGCTGCTCTCATCCAGCGTAAGAGAAGGAAGCATGCCTAATGGTTACATATATCATAGTGATTGCTCTCATCATGGCCTGGTGCTATCTGCTATGGGCAACCCATCGGGCCAAACTGCAATTTTGGAATTTCCTTGTGGGGAGTATGGGATTGTTTATCATCTTAATGCTTCTTGTCCGACCGGTGATGACAGAGCCTTTGGCAAGGGCTGTTGCAGCTTTAGCGGGGCTTTTTGGGGAACTGACGGATACCTTTGTCCCATATTTTAAATACGGCATCCTCTTTGTGGAATCCACAAAGGGTGCTCTCACTTTACAGATTGACTTTGAATGCTCCGGAATCATTGAGATTATGGCTTTTTTGTCTCTTTTGGTATTTTATCGGGTGTATTCCATCTGGGAGCGAGTGGTGGTGGGTGTCGCCGGGACACTATATATTATGATTGCTAATGCCCTGAGAATTATTGTTATCTGTGAGATGATACATTATATGGGCACGGATGTATATTATATGGCGCATACCATTGTGGGCAGAATTGTTTTTTATGCCCTCTCTATTGTGCTGTATTTTTATGTATTCACAAAACCTCAAATTATTCGTATGAAGATAGGAAAGTTTAATTATGGAAGTCATTGAGCGCCTTGTGAATTCGTTTGTGTTCTGGGCAGCCTGGATTGTGATACCTCTGATTATGGAGGTGTTGCCATCCATTGGAAGTTTTTTTGTCCTTCTCAGACGAATGCTGTTTGAAAAAGAGATTCCAAAACCAATCATTTATCCGGAAATATCTATTATCGTCCCTGTATATAACTCTGAGCACACCTTGGCAGAGTGTATTAAGTCTATCAATGACTGCGATTATCCCAACGAAAAGATACGAATTTTTCTTGTAAACAATCGAGGGACAGACAACAGTTTTGACGTTTATAAGGAATGTCAAAGGAAGTATCCGGATTTGCTGATGCAGTGGTTGAACGCAGAGCAGGGGAAGTCCCGTGCTCTTAATTTGGCTCTTTATAACAGTGAAGGAAAATATATCATACACATCGACAGTGACGGCATTTTGGAAAAAAGTGCGCTGAACTATATGATTGACAAATTCGAGGCCAAGCCTTCCATCAATTGTATGACCGGTGCCATTATGATTCAGCCGGAACTGATTGAGCAGTACCCCCGGGGGAAGGCCAGACTGTTTCGAAAAATGGAATTTATGGAGTATGCCCAGGCTTTTTTGGCCGGGAGAAATTATGCTTCAGATCTGGATTCTATCTATACTGTTTCCGGAGCTTTTTCTGCCTTTCGTAAGTCGGCGATTTTGAAATCCAGGCTGTATAACACAGAGACTTTGGCAGAGGACACCCAGATTACCTTTCAGATGAGATACATTCAAGGGGAGCGCATCTATATGAGCGAGAAATCCATCTTTTTTGTGGACCCCATTGATGATATGGACAAGCTGTACACCCAGCGGCAGCGCTGGCAGAGAGGGAGCCTTGAGGTTTCCAAAATGTTTGTGGGACAAAAGATGAAAACCCTGCATATGTTTTCCGATGTCTCCGTGAAAACCTTGATGTACGACCACACTTTCGCTTTTCCAAGAATTATCTGGTATCTGGCACTGATATGTCTGATGTTTGTGGGATACTCCGGGAAGACGGTTTTGATGGCCACAGGACTGCTCTTTGGCATGTACACCCTATGTGGATATTTGTATTTTATTTCCATCATCGGTTTTCTAAAGGATTTTCCGGAGGTGAGAAAATACTACATAAAGCAATGGTGGATTGTGCCGCTGCTGCCTTTCTTTAATCTCCTTGTATTTTTTATCCGGTTCGCCGGGATTATCAACAGCATTCATACAGACAGCGCCTGGAAAACAAGAACCCTCTCACAGGAAAAACAGGGCTTTGTGGAAATACTGAAACAGGATTTTGGCAAAGCGGGGAAGATACTGTGTAAAATCCGAGAGTTTTTTAATGGTGATCCGGAGGAAATATACGGCAGAAAAAATCTGGAACAGAAAGCAAAGGGGAATTTCTTCGGATATTTCATCTGCGCATTTGCAGCCATTTTTGCAGTGGTTCTGGCTGTGGTCTGCCACTGGGCAAGCACAAATTACAGCGTGAAGCTACAGGAAATCATCAACACTTTGCTGGGCCCATTGGCGGGTGCCGGAAATGATATGCTCTATGATGGTTTGAGAAGCTGTCTGCCTGCGGTATTGGTGTTTGTTGCGATTCTGCTTGTCTTTGTATTTCTGGAGCGCCATCACATCAAAAAAGTTATGGCGGTTGAAAATGAGGAGACCAGGACAAAGGGCCAGAGGAAAATACTTTGGAGTCATCGAATACTGGCAACGCTCTGTGCTGTGAGTTTTGTAGTTTCTCTGGGATATGCCAACCGATGCTATGACGTGGTGGGCTATGTGAGGGATCAGTTGAGCAATTCTTCTTTCTATGAGAAATATTATGTGGACCCTACAACAATTTCCATTACGGCAGAGGAGCCCAAGAATCTGATTTACATATATTTGGAGAGCATGGAGACTACCTATGCGTCAGAATCAGCCGGAGGATCCCAGCAGGTAAACTATATTCCTCAATTGACAAAACTGGCAGAGGATAATATATCTTTCTCTCAGAACGAGAAATTGGGAGGATTTTATGCCGATTATGGGGCTACGTGGACCATGGGAGCTATGTTTACCTCCACATCGGGGGTGCCCTACGATTTGCCGGTAAAGGATACTTCCATGACGGAACAGGAGCTGTATGCATCGGGACTTACCACCATGGGAGATGTCCTGGAGGATTATGGATACACCAACGAGTTCCTCTGCGGCTCAGATGCTGAATTTGGAGGGAGAGAGAAGTATCTGACCCAGCACGGCGATTATGAGATTTTCGACTATTACACTGCCATTGATGAGGGATATATTCCTTCCGATTACTTTGAATGGTGGGGACTGGAGGATGAGAAACTCTACGAAATTGCAAGGGATGAGGCTACTCGGTTGGCAAATCAGGAAGAACCGTTCAACCTTACCATATTGACGGTTGATACCCATGCCACAGACGGATATATCTGTAATATTTGTGGAGATACCTATGCTGAAAAGGCGGCAAATGTAGTGAAGTGTGCGGATGGTCAATTGGCGGATTTTATCGCATGGTGCAAGGAACAGCCCTTCTATGAAAATACCACCATTGTGATTACCGGGGATCATCCCCGTATGGACAATGCTCTTGTCAAGGGAAAAAGTTGGGATGAGCGAAGAGTGTACAACTGCTTTATCAATGCCTCAAACGCCGAGGATGCCGTCACATCCAATCGGGAGTGTATGACTTTTGATCTTTTTCCTACCGTTTTGTCTGCTATGGGATTTGACATTCCGGGAGAACGATTGGGATTGGGAACAAATCTGTTCTCCAATCAGCCCAGCTTGGCAGAGAGTATGGGCATTGGAGAATTGGAGGCACAGTTGGCGGTGCACTCTGACTATTATATTAGTCACTTTGCACCGGAACTTATGGGAATGGATAGATGATGATGAAGAACATATTTAAAAAAAGGCAGAATTCTACAAAAAAGAGAAAAAGCGCCTGGTTTGTCTGCGGGTTTGTGCTTGTATTTGTGACCATTGTCGGCCTTTTGGCATGGAAACAATTGAAAAAATACGAACAGGGAATTCTTGATGTATACGCATTGCAGCAGGACGGATATGTGCAGCTTGTTTTGGATCAGATTAATCTTCAGGATGACCGGGACAATGAGGAGATGATACAGGATATCCTAAGTACGTTGGATGCTTCCGACAACCATTACTGGACCCTGTCAGAAATTGATTCCATTGTCTTTGTGAAGGATGTGCTGGAGACCAATCGCTACAAGGGATTTACCACCAAGACTTATTATCAGTCCCGGAGTGCGGAACAGTTCATTGAGAGCCTGGAAGAGGGACGGGTGGTTCACAAACAGATAACTATCAAAGACAGGCCCTATGTGGCATCCGGTGTGCGGTTTGCCTACAATGGCAAAAATTATTATATGTGTCTTTTGACAGGTGCAAGTACCATCTTAGACCAGAATGAGTACCTCAGTGCCAGAACAAGTCTGTGTATGTTGGTGATCTTCGCGCTGGCGGTGGTTTTGTCGGGAGGGATTTTACTTAGTATTCTGGCGGAGCGATGGTATCACAGGTACGAAATTTCTGAGAGAGAGAAGAATGACTATCTCGCCACCATCGAGAAGATGAATTTTCAGCGTGCTAAAGAGAAACTATACCACCCACGCTACACCGCTTTTTATGCCAACGCTATTCCTATGCTTTTGGAAAAAATGGAAAAGAGAGATGTATGGCCGGTAGAGATGATGATTGTAGAGTGTCCCTCCGGCGAAAAGCGTGATATCTTTATGGAAAACGCCGGGATATTCCTGGACGAAAAGACATTTCGGGTCATCCTGGACGAAAGATATATTGCTCTTTTGTCTATGAGAAGTTCCATGAGATATGAGGAGGAGGCTAAGAGGGCTGTAGAGAAGATGGGGGGAACGCTGGTAGCCAGACGACAGCCGGGAACGGGAGCCTTGGAGCAGACATTTACAGAAATGTGGAGAGAGGTGCAAGAAAATGGACAATAAGCTATCTTGTGAATATCGTTTCAAATTTTATATCAATGCAAGCCATAGCATTATCATCAACGGAAAACAGGGAGAGGTACATCCTCATACATGGGAGATGATGTTGAACATTCTTGTGGAGCGAACAGATTTCATGGAGTTCAACGTGTATGAACAAGTGGCACAGGAGTTTTTTGCTCAGTATCAGGATTGTACCTTAAACGATAAGAAGCCCTTTGATACCATCGTTCCCACCTTGGAAAATATCGTAGATTTTTTTGGACAGGAAATCGGCAAGCGCATCCGAGAGGTGGGGGGGATCCTTATGAGGATAGAAGGAAGCGAAACTCCTACAAGAAGCTATGTGGTGTCCTACACAGACCACAGTGATTACTTAGAGGATGTACAACATCAGTCTGAAGAAGCTTTGTCAAGAGTGATGGATGATATGATGGATCGAGCATTGGCAGAGTCATAGAAGGGATAGTGATATGGAGAGAATAAAGAGAGGACTGTCAATTGCCCTGATTGTGGTTGGCTATGTGACTTTGGCCGGATTGATGGTGTTTTTTGTGTCGAAAAGTGGTGTCTATCCATCGGGAGACGACACCATGTGCCATATCTATAAGGGCGATATTTTGTATCACAGCATCAAAGAGGGGGATTGGTATCCCCTTTGGGATAGCCGCTGGTATAACGGCGTACAGAATATGCGCTATTGGGCACCGCTTCCGGTGTATGTTCTGGCAATGTGTCAGGGAATTGCAGGAGGCGATGCCATCTATGGGTACTTGGTATTTTTATTTCTCACCTGTTTTCTCAGCAGCTTGGTGTGGCTGAGGATTGGCTGCACCCACAAGAGACCATGGATGGGGGCTTTCTTAGGCTTCCTCTGGTTTTTTATGCCAAACAACCTTATGGCAGTCTTTGTGGAGGGAAATCTCCCGAGAGCGCTATGTGTGGTGATGCTGCCGCTTTTTGTTTCTTTTGTTCATGACTACTTGCTGGAGGATAAATGGGTCGGCTTACCCAAAATGATTGTTTGCTTTGGGCTGATGACACTTTGCCATATAGGATATGCCTGCATGATTGCCCTCTCCCTGCTGGTATTTCTCATAATCTTTAAAATGCTGTATCCCAAAAAGGGAAGGGTGTCGAATGTGTTTTTGGCTGTTGCACTGGGATTTATGCTTACGGGTATCTGGACCTATGGCGCTCTGCAGGGTGGTATTACAGCGATGGACTCTTCCCAGGCTATGAAAAACTTTTTTCAGAGCGCATGGGAAACCATCAATCCGTTGCTCCGCTTAAAGGGAACCTTTGGATTTTACTTTGGCCTGGCGGCATTCGTGCTGATGATTTTGGGAATGCTTATGTCAAAGAGAGAGTCCATGCCGGGATTTTGGACAGGCTTTGTGATTTTTGTCTGCACCACGAATGTGATGTATGGCGTACTGGTGCATTTTCCGGGTAGCCAATTTCTGTGGATGTTGCGCTTTATCTCTATTGCGCTGTGCTTTGTGTTATACAGTTGGCTCTTGTGGAAAAGTTTGAAGAAGCCTTTTGTGATGCTTCTGGCTTTTTTGTTGGTACTGGATGTGATACCCTCCCTCTCACTGATTCACGGAGGCTTGAAATTCACCTCTCCCAAAGACCGGTACGAGGCCCTGGAGGACAGTACGTTAATTGGGGAGGCGAAGGAGATTACAAATCAACGACTGACGCTTTTGGATGCCAGTTCTCTGGGGGCGGATGGAGCCTATCTGGTCTCACGCTATGAGGATGGCGTCCCGGCAACCTTTGGTGCAGGGTGGCAGTCGGCTGCAACGGCACATAACATTGTGCAACTGAATCAAGCTATGGGAGACGGATGTTATCTATACCTTTTTGACCGGTGCCTGGAGATGGGAAGTGACACGGTTCTGGTGCAGGTTAGCCAGTTACAGAACAAAGAAAATGATGTGGAAAAGGTGGATGAGGCAGGAAAGAAACTGGGATATAAACTGGTGAGCACAAGTCCCGGGTATCGATTGTATCACAAGGATACCCAGGAGAGCTTTGGAGTGGTATCTCATTATTCCGCCATTGGTATCGGTACATCGGCGCCTCTTATGTCTCTGCAATTTCCTATGATTGAGGAGAGGGATGAGACGAATCTGAATGCGTATACCTATGAGGAACTGTCCCAATATGATGTGATATACCTGGCAGGTTTTACCTACTCGAATCGGGATGAGGCTGAGGATATGCTGCTTCGCCTGAGTCGACATGGAGTGCGAGTTGTGATTCTGGCAGATGGCATTCCGGTGGATGAGGCCACCGGGGAGCAGTCTTTTCTGGGGGTGAATTGCCAGAAGGTTACCTTTTCTAATGGATACCCGGAATTGGATACGGTGGATGGACTGATGCACTGTGACTTGTTCCCGGAGGGACATACCCAGTGGAATACGGTCTACCTCAATGGCCTGAAAGCGGTGATGGGAACCACCACAGACTTGAACCGGGAATTTGCATTTTACGGCACAGGGGATAATGAAAATCTTGTGTTTGTAGGGTTGAATTTAACTTACCACTATGCGCTGACAGGTGATTCCGGAGTGGGGACACTGCTTTCACACGCATTTGGCCTGAAGGACGAGGACTTGCCAAAGAGGAAACTGGTTTCCCTGACGATCTCCTATCAGCAGGATAAGATCACCATTACATCAGAATATAATCAGGTGAATACCACTCTGGCGGCCCAGGACATTTTTTCCAGCAAACAAAAGACATATGCAAAAAATCATCTTTTATATGTAGATAAGGGAAAGACGGTGATTACCATGTCCTATCCATATCTCAAGGAGGGATGGATCACCACAGTGATTGCCTTGCTTCTTACAGGAGGATTTTTGTATTACACAAAGAAACGGATAGGAACAAAACAAAATGGATGAATTGGTGGCACACTATAACAAATTTAATGAGGAAAAACGACTCACAAGACGACACGGGCAGGTGGAGTATATCACCACTATGAAATATATCCATCAATGTCTGGATTCCTTGTGTAGTCAGGGAGTGGAGCAATCAGATATACGCATTTTAGATATCGGGGCCGGCACAGGGAGATATTGCGTGCCTCTTTCTGAGGAGGGGTATCAGGTCAGCGCGGTAGAGTATGTAAAATATAATTTGGGAATTCTCAAGAGTAAGGGAAGTGAGGTGGAGGCATATCAGGGAGATGCCAGAAAATTAAAGCGGTTTGCCGACGATACCTTCGACTTGACACTTTTGTTTGGCCCCATGTATCACCTATTCACCACAGAGGATAAGTTGCAGGCCCTTATGGAGGCAAAGCGGGTGACCCGACCGGGAGGATATGTTTTGGTGGCATACCTCATGAATGAATACGGTGTGCTCACTTACGGCTTTAGAGAACAAAATGCCTTGGATTGCCTAAATGATGGACGGTTGGATGAAAACTTTCACTGTCATTCCGAACCCAAAGACTTGTACGACTACCTGCGTTTGGAAGACATTGATTTCCTGATGCGACAGGCTGAACTCAAACGAATCAAAATCCT
>JAQXIY010000049.1 GCA_029008035.1 Lachnospiraceae bacterium | reverse complement strand
TTCAATCAGCGTAATTACAGTACAGCTGATTATGACGAACTTGAGAGGAAGTTGCTGGGTAAATAACCGAAAGGAGAACTATGAGAAGTAGAGGTATTAGCAATAGAGTTCCTGAGTGTGAGGAACAGTGTGAAGGATGCTTTGCAGCTGATAACGGGCATTGTTCTATTTTGTTAGAGATACCAAAGAATTGCCCATTTAAGAAATCTGCGGAGGAGGTGAAAAATGATGAGTAGAGTATTACCAATTCTGTTCAATACCGATATGGTACAGGCAATTTTGGACGGAAGAAAGACGGTTACAAGGCGGTGCATAAAGTTCCTAAATGCGAAGAATCCAAATTGGACTGGATATGTAAAAGATGGATTGATGCTTTATAACGGAACAAATGAACCGTGTATTAAGCCGTGTCAGTATCAGCCGGGGGATATCCTTTATGTCCGGGAAACGTGGGGCGAAGGATATGAAGAAGGGACATATATTTACAAGGCTGATGATAAACTTGCAAATCTTCCAGAATTCAAGGAATCATCAAAGTTGATATATCACCCATCCATCCATATGCCAAAGGAAGCAGCTCGTATCTGGCTGAAGGTCAAGGATGTTTGGGTGGAGCAGTTGCAGGAATGTGGAAAAGATTGGTGTCTTGGTATTGAAAAAGAAGGAGTTGTTACACCTCAAAACCCGATTCTATATATCAATGATGATGAGTTCCATGACGCATTGAGAGAGGAATTTCAGAAGTTATGGAACTCCACCATTAAGAAATCCGACCTTGACAGATACGGATGGGACGCAAATCCGTGGGTGTGGGTTATTGAGTTTGAACGGTGTGAGAGACCGGAAGGAGCGTAATTGAATGACACAGGAAGAAATCAAAGAATTGTATGATACCAATGAGAAGTTCCGCCGGTATGTAGATAGATTTGTAAGATGCAAGTCAATCACTGCAGATCAGGCACTGTCATATAGGGTGGTGATGGATGTAGCTGAGAATATGGTGGAAGGAAAAAATAACATTTAGAAAGGAGCCGAACCTCCGGCCGGGGTAACGCAATTGCAGGTTCCTTTTGAAAGATGAATTATAGAGAATTTTTAGAGACAAAGATTGAATTGGCAAATGAGAGTGGTTTTGTAGTAGAACCTTCAAAAGTGAATAGTGTATTAAAGCCACACCAGAGGGACGCTGTGGTATGGGCGTTAAGAGGTGGCCGCCGTGCCTTATTTGAGTCATTCGGTCTTGGAAAGACGGTGCAGGAGATTGAGTTTTGCCACCTGGCGGCGGAGCACGAGAATGGAAGAGCATTGATTGTACTTCCGCTGGGAGTTAAACAGGAATTTACACGAGATGCGGTTGATGTACTTGGATATGAGAAACCAATTTACTGCAGAACAATGGAAGAGGTCGAATCTTGTAGCAGTCAGATTGTATTGACAAATTATGAGCGAGTGAGAGATGGAGACATCCGGCCAGATTATTTTGTTGCAACATCATTAGATGAGGCCAGCGTTTTAAGGTCATTTGGGAGTAAGACATATCAGACCTTCTTGGACAAATTCAAGAATGTACCGTATAAGTTGGTGGCCACGGCAACACCATCACCGAATAAGTACAAGGAACTGATTCATTATGCTGGGTACCTGGAGGTGATGGACACAGGCCAAGCATTGACGAGATTCTTCCAGAGAGACAGCACAAAGGCAAACCACCTAACACTATACCCGAATATGGAAGATGAGTTTTGGATGTGGGTGAGCAGTTGGGCCTTATTCATCACAAAGCCGTCTGATTTAAATTCTGAATATTCAGATGAAGGATATGATTTGCCGCCTCTTGATGTGAGGTGGCATGAGATACCAATTCATTATGGTGATTCGATGGAAAAGGATGGCCAGATGCAACTCTTTCAGGAGGCTGCAGAAGGATTGAAAGAAGCTGCACAGGTGAAGCGTGAGAGCATAGACATTAGAGTGTCCAAGATGAAGCGTATTGTAGATGCGGCGCCGGAAGATAACTTTCTGCTGTGGCACGATTTGGAAGCGGAGAGACACGCAATCAAGAAGTCAATGCCGGATACAGTTGATATTTACGGATCTATGGATTATGACATTCGCGAGCAGAGAGTGATTAATTTTTCCAATGGAAAGACCAGATTGTTTGCAACAAAGAAATCGTTGTCCGGTTCCGGTTGTAATTTCCAGAGGCACTGCCACAGGGAGATATTT
>JAQXIY010000048.1 GCA_029008035.1 Lachnospiraceae bacterium | reverse complement strand
CCCGGCTCTATCACCGACCCGGAATACTCCATCAATGTGGGCATTCAGAATCTTGCGGACTGCCTGCGGATTGCCCAATGCGAAAGCCCTGTGGATATGGACGCAATCAAGCTGGCGCTGCAGGGTTATAACTATGGTCAGGGGTACATCACCTGGGCGATGAACAAGTACGGCGAATACTCCAAAGCCAACGCCATAGAGTTTTCCCTGAAAACTGCCGAGCAATGCGGCTGGGACAGCTACGGCGATATGGACTACGTTCCTCATGTGCTGCGCTACTATCCGCTGGGACAGATTTTCTATGACCCGGACACGGCAAACCTGATTGTAGAGGTAGCAGCCTCGCAGATCGGAAATGTAGGCGGGGACCCCTATTGGCGATGGTACGGCTTCACAGAGCACGTAGAATGGTGTGCTTGCTTTGTTAGCTGGTGTGCCAATCAATGCGGCTATCTGGATACCGTTATCCCCAAATATGCGGGATGCACCGTGGGCGTCCAGTGGTTCCGAGCCAGAAACCAGTGGGCGGATCGGAGCATTACGCCGGAGCCGGGAATGATCATCTTCTTCGACTGGGATGGGAATGGCGTATCAGACCATACCGGAATCGTGGAGAAAAGTGAAAATGGTTATGTCTATACCATCGAGGGTAATACCACCGATAGCTGCCGCAGACGGCAATACCGTGTCGGGAGCAGCAGTATCTATGGATATGGCCTGCCGAATTATTAGTCGGTAAATCACCCGCAGGGACAGCCAACGGAAGGCTGTCCCTGCTTTTTTGCATAGGTATTTGAATTTGATCTGATAAACCAGAACCTGATGATTTGCTTGAGCTCACGTATTGCATACTGATAATAACACAATTGCTATCGGTCGGTTATCGGCACTTTTGCTTTACCTGTGCAGCATGGTTTTCAATACTCTGGTATGGTTGACCTGGGGTAGCAGACCAAAAGAGATCAATATTGAAATCATGTTCCCGCAGTTTGGCGTCTAAGTTAGTAACACTGAGGATGTCACTCTTAAAATCGCTTCTGGACTTGCTGTTCAGTAGTTCCTCGATTTTCCGAATGTTGCAGCTGCGCAGCAATTCTCCCTCCAGATTTGGTACCTGAGGGATAGTGATGACATTGGATACTGCATTGCACGCTTTCAGTTTTTTGATGTTTTTGTTAAGGATGTCGACATTTCCGGCATCTACATCAAATACTAAGACAGTAGTTGTGCCGGGAGAGAGTGCCAAAAGACGAGCATCTGAGATTTCTTCTGTGACTACATTTAGTACCTGGACTTTTCCAGGCTTGACAAGCCCCATTTTTGTTTTGAGAGTATCAATGACCTTCTTTTCATCTTCGCCCTCAACAAAATACTGGACAATTCTGTTTCTCACGGTTGGCCCCTCCAGTATTACAATTCTGCAATTGCATAAATGAGATCCACTGCAGGAGCAGTTGAGAACAAATCGTTCTCAACTGCGTTTTTAAGAGAGTCTGTGCTTCGCTTCAACAGAGAAGATGCTTCAATACTCTCTATAGGACAGTCTGTATTATCTGCGTCTTTGCGCAGGAAAGTAAACGAATGCTTCGGAAGATTCATATCCAGAATGTCGGTATTATGAGTTGTGAAAAACAGCTGGCTATTTGTATGCAGCAGCCCAATCATCAGTGAAAGCACTGCTTTCTCAATATCGCTATGTATATAGGGGAACTTCTCATCACAGTAGCAGAAGCTAATGTGATCTTGCATGAGAGAGGAAATGGTTCGAGCTACCTCAACGCCAGCTTTCGTACCGCTGGACAACACGGATGTGGTGAATTGCTCACCGTCTTGCAAAACAACATCACGATCTTTCAGGCGAATCACGTATGCTCCCTTTACCTCATTCAGAATGGATACGGAAGTAATGGATGGATCCAGTGCCTTCAGGATATTTTCCAGAATGGTTCTGAATTTTTCATCGTTTTTTGGGAGATGGAGGACTCTTTTTGTATCCTTGGGGAACTCAAACAACCAGTCGAGATTATCAATCTTGCTTAGTTCTTTGGAATAGTTCTCAGCAGGTGTATACGATGACTCTTCAAGTTTCTTAACACAAGTCTCATAGCTGTCATTTTGAGTGATTTTTTGCTTGCGAACTTCCAGCTTAATGTCACTCTCTGAATAGTTTCCCTGTTCACTTGGGGAGATGAAGCATTGAACGCGATAGAGATAATCGCTATTCAAAGCCATGTCAATTGAGAAGGAGGCTTTTTTGCTATGATCGTTGATTGCGCTTGTAAGCAATTCATAGTTCTTCTTATCAATAAAATTGAAGATAGTCATTAACGTTTGACCAAACGTGGTTTTTCCTGAGGCATTTGTGCCCATGATAATATTAACTTTTTTGTAGCGGAAGTTGGGACGTCCTTCCAAATACTCTCCGTCAATGCTGGAGTTAACTATTCTCTTTGGATATGTCAGCTTCATGTGGAAGTTTTTGAATGCATAGAAGTTATCCAGACAAACATCTAAAACAACCATATTCTTTCTCCTGTATAATATTTGTTCGGGTTTTGCGAAGTAATCCGACAAGCACATTGTACCTCACCTCTCGCGAAAAATCAATACAGTATTGAAAAATAGCTCCAGTATAAGAATACAACGCACTTTACAATATTGTCCCGTGAAAAAACACGAATCTATTTTCTTATCCGATTGTCACATACTCAGACAAATGAAAAGGTTCAGCATGACCACTAGGCACCATTGGCGGAGGTTTCTTCAAAAAAGACTTCTGATTCTTTCTTAACGCCATAATAGCTCTACGTATCTGCATTTGTCAGAATAAATCAGCACACCACTGGGAGTGCAATCCAGAATACGACAGCTTTTCAAATGTGAGGACTGTAAGCACTCGAAATATTCAAATCAATTCTTCTTTCGAGAAGTGAGGGGAAAACAGAGAGTCAGAACTTCTTTCCCAAATATCGAAGAAAGAAAATACCGCTGTGGCTACAGGTGCCATAGCGGTATCAGAGTTCATCCGTAAATGCCAGAACATCATTAGGCGTGCAATCTAAGATGCGGCAGATCTTTTCCAGAGTGATTGCGGTGATGTTCCGGTTATGCCGAAGCTGATCCATAGTTCGTTTATCGATGCCATTGTCAATCAACACATATTGAGATTTTCCCTGCTTTTTCAGCGTCTCCCAAAGTGGACTGAAATCCAACATTCCTCCACCTCCATCTAAGCGCGGACGGATTTTTTGTTCATTATAAAGTCCACTATTTTCAAATAATAGGTGAATGTATTCACCTTGTGGAGTATAATGGAATGGATACCCGGGAAGCGGCAGGAAAGGAATTAACCGAATCCCCTTCGTAAGGTATCAATCCGAATAACGATGGGAGAAGTATATGGATATGTTTCTGGCAGAAAACTTGGCTGAAGAGAAGCGGAAAGCATTGATTTACAATCTGATGATTGGACTGTATGACCTCAAAATTTTGCAGTTTCCGGAAAGTGAGGTTGTGGAGGATGAATTTCTGGAAGGCAAGCCCTGCGCTGAGCGATATGGTCGTGTTTACGATGCGCATTTGCGGTTATGTGAGCGACTGGGCGTAGATGAGGACGAGGACATCGAGACGATTATCAACTGTATGAATGATATTACCCGTATTCTGGCTATGAAAATGTACGATTACGGAGCAAACAGTGATAAACTACCCAAAACGGAGTGATGAGGACGATGGATACCATCGGACAACTGATGGATGCTATTTTGAGCTTGCTCATGAAGAAATAGGACAAGATAAAATCAAATGAATCTTCTGATGGACAATACTCTCCCGTGCCGCTTGTCGGCACGGGATTTTTTCTTTTTTTCACAGAACGACCTTGTATATCTGCTCCACAAGCGTGAGTTAAGTGAAATCAAAATTGCGGGGTGGAGTTTATGGAACAAAAAAAGAACGGGCTGACAATTACAAGAGAGGAATTGGAGAAAATGTGCGCTGTGGATATCAGAACGGTCAATCCAGAGCGTTTAGTAGATATCGATGAGATCAGGCTCCGAGATGAC
>JAQXIY010000047.1 GCA_029008035.1 Lachnospiraceae bacterium | reverse complement strand
TTCCGGTGAGAATGTTAACGTTATGGTATTCGATACAGAGATGTACTCTAACACAGGTGGTCAGGCTTCTAAGGCTTCTAACATCGGTGAGGTATGTCAGTTCGCTGCAGCCGGTAAGGAAATCGGCAAGAAGTCTCTTGCAGAGATCGCTATGAGTTACGGTTATGTATATGTTGCTCAGATCGCACTTGGTGCTAACCCGGCACAGGCTGTTAAGGCTATCGCTGAGGCTGAGGCATACAACGGACCTTCCTTGATTATCGGCTATGCTCCATGTGAGTTGCACGGTATCGCTAAGGGTGGTATGAACCACTGCCAGGATGAGATGAAGAAGGCCGTAGCTGCTGGTTACTGGAACTTGTTCTCATTCGACCCGGCTAAGAAGGCAGAAGGAAAGAATCCATTTACTTTGACATCAAAGGCAGGAGATGGTTCTTACCAAGACTTCTTGAACAACGAGGCTCGTTATACTCGTCTGATCAAGCCGTTCCCAGAGCGTGCTGAGAGACTGTTCGCTGCATCTGAGGAAGCTGCAAAGGAACGTTTCGAGCACTTGCAGAAGTTGGTTGACTTGTACAGCTAAGAGGTACGCATCAACTAAAGTGTAATATTGTAGTTCGAATCTCCCGGGCTTACTTTGGTAAGCTTGGGAGATTTTTTTAGTGTTTATAAGGACTTGGGAAATTTTATGTGGTGACATTTGCCAAGGATATACCATATCTAGTGTGTTTACAAAACATAGTTCCAATGCTAAACTAGTTAGTAGTGTGCAGAAAGGATATGCGACATGTTGGAGACAGAAGAGACAAAAGAATTAAACAACGAGCCAAGCGGCGAGGATATGCTTTTAGCCCAGATTGATGCCTTTCGTGACAAGGCGAAGCAGCTTCAGACACTGATTAGTGCCAAGGAGCGCAAGGTCAAGGAATTGGAAGCCATGGTGAGAGCCAAGGAAGAGCGCAATGCTCAATTACAGGAGGAATTGGCCAAGAAACAGGCGGAGGCAGATGGCATTGCGGCGGATGTGGAGACCCAGGTGGATCGCATGATGCAATCCCTTCGCAGCAATATGGATGAGTTAGAGAAGCGAATAGAGGATCAGGTTGCCAACAATCAGGAGAATGCAGCTCAGCAGACACAGGCTATGAGAGATACCCTACAGGACATGACATCCGGGTTGGATGCCATTAAGAGCGAGTTGTCCGAGAAGGTGCATTCGGAGAATGTGAAGCAGTATCGCAATATCCAGGATTTGTTGAAGGAACTTGATAACAGCGAGGAAGAAGCGAAGAATACCTTATCTCAATTTGGAATGCTTAAGGGTAAGGTGACCGGAGTGACAGTGATTACAGTAATCAACATGATTGTGTCTGCAATCACACTTGCGATCTTAGGAGTTATGATTTTATTATAATGGATAGAATGTGTTAAGTGAGGGTCAGGCCAAAGGGTCTGACCCTTGTTTCCCAATATAACATATGGTTGTTTACTTTTTCAGGAGGATACTCTATGTCGGAGAGAAAAAAGAAAGTTTGGGTGGTGGGACACAAGAATCCGGACACAGACTCTATCTGTGCAGCGATTTCCTATGCCCATTTGAAGAATAAGACTGAGGATGGTACTTTTGTTCCAAGAAAAGCAGGGAATATCAACAACGAGACCAAGTATGTGTTGCAACGTTTTGGTGTGGAGGAACCCAAGACCATCAAGGATGTAGGAGCGCAGCTCAAAGATATTGATTACAGACGTACCCGAGGAGTCAGTGGACATTACTCTCTGAAAAAGGCTTGGGAATTGATGAGAGAGTTGGATGTGGTTACGCTACCGGTGGTGGACGACAACAAGCGATTGACAGGAGTAATCGTTAATGGAGATATCGCTTACTCATATATGGATGTGTTGGACAACCGTATTTTGGGCCGTGCTAAGACTCAATACAAGAATATTATCGAGACCATCAACGGTACTATGGTGACAGGGAATGAACATGCTTACTTCGTGCGAGGCAAGGTGGTGGTGGCGTCCGGGAATCGGGCGGCTATGCGCCAGGAGATTGAGGATGACGATTTGGTAATTTTGGGCAATATTAAGGAGAGACAGCAGATTGCCTTAGAGCAGAATGCAAGTTGTATTGTTGTCTGCGGGGAGTCAGTGGTGGATGATGAGATTATTGCCATGGCTCGTGAGAGGGAGTGCGTGCTGATTACCACCGATTACGACAGCTTTACCACGGCTCGTCTCATTCATCAGAGTATGCCCATTCGCTATTTTATGACCAAGGACAACCTGGTAACCTTTGAACTGGATGACTATGTGGATGATGTAAAGGAAGTGATGTCCAAGATTCGTCACCGGGATTTCCCGATTTTGGATGAGCAGCGTCATCTTATTGGCATGATGTCCAGAAGAAATTTGCTGGATATGAAGAAAAAACAGATTATTCTTGTGGATCACAACGAGAAGATGCAGGCGGTGGACGGCATTGAACAGGCGGATATTTTGGAGATTATCGATCATCACCGTCTGGGAAGCCTGGAGACATTATCTCCCATTTTCTTCCGTAATCAGCCATTGGGGTGTACAGCCACTATTATTTATCAAATGTATCTGGAAAAATGTGTGGAGATTGAACCACAGATTGCCGGATTGCTTTGCTCGGCCATTATCTCGGATACCTTGATGTTTCGTTCTCCCACCTGTACCGCTATGGATAAGTCAGCAGCAGAGGCTTTGGCAAAGATTGCTCAGGTAGACGTGAAGGAATTGGCTACGGCTATGTTTGAAGCAGGTTCAGATTTCAAATCAAAGACCACCGAGGAAATCTTCTATCAGGATTTCAAGGTGTTTGATTCTGACGATATTCAATTCGGCGTGGCACAGGTCAGCGCCGTCAGCAGAAAACAGCTCAATACGATCAAGCCGGCATTGCAGGAGTATATGCATAAGGTTCTGGAGGAAAAGGGCCTAAAAATGGTATTTGTGATGTTGACAGATATTTTCCGGGAGGAGACAGAACTCATCTACGCCGGCGGTATGGCAAAGCCGGTGATCGAGAAAGCTTTTGACGCCCGGGAGCAGGATGGAGGCTTTTTGCTACCTAACGTGGTGTCCAGAAAGAAACAGTTGATTCCGCAGATGATGCAGGCAATGCAGGATTAGAAGTTAGAGGTGAATGATGGCAAAACAGAATTGGAAGCCGGGGAATATGGTGTATCCCCTGCCTGCTGTGATGGTGAGCGCGCGGGATTTATCCGGCAATGACAATATTATAACCGTGGCTTGGACAGGCACCGTTTGTACCAATCCACCCATGGCATACATATCCGTGCGACCGGAGCGATACTCTTATGAGATGCTGAAGGAGGCCGGAAGTTTTGTGATTAACCTTACGACCAGGGATTTGGCCTGGGCCACAGACTTTTGTGGTGTTACATCCGGCAGAGATGTGGACAAGTTTGCGAAGTGCCATCTCACCAAAGTGGAAGCCACGGAGATTGACGCTCCCATGATTGGGGAGAGTCCGGTAAATATCGAATGTAAGGTGCGACAAATACAAGAACTGGGGTCCCATCACATGTTTTTGGCAGATGTGGTGGCAGTTCATGCTGAGGACGCATATATGGACGAGAAGGGTAAGTTTATGCTGGAGAATGCAGAACCCATCGCCTATTCTCACGGTGTATATTATTCTCTGGGAGAAAAACTGGGGACTTTTGGATATTCCATCAAAAAAGACGGTAAACATTAAGTGGGGCATATAACAACCGAATTGTCTTATATGCCCCAATGTTGAAAAGTTCTAAGAAATCAAGGTGTCCATCAGACTCATATACACATCCTCGTGGCGGGCGCGCCAGTTATTGCAAATGGTCTCGGCCTGTTGCACGGAGGAGGTGTGAATGGATAGATCCAGAAGCACCTGCTTGTCCTGAATGTATTTGCAGTGGACGATGTAGCCACCGCCGGTGGCTTTGTCGTAGTTAGCAAACAGAGCATTGTGGTTTTTGATTTCCAATTTGTTATCCCCAAGATAAGAAATAATATCCTCTTCAATAGCGGGGGTAATCTTGTCGTGCATCAGTTCCAATGTATGCTTCCCGTCCGGTGTGAGGGAATATAAAGTATTGTTGTGCGACTGGCTGACTGTCACAAGCTCTGCATCTTCCAGGTCACTGATGACCTGCTGGATGGTAAAGTAGTCGGTATATTCCTTGTCCAGATAAAACTGAACAATCTGTGCATTGCTCAGGGGCGAATCTACCTTAGAGAGAAGAAGCAGCACAGAGATCTTGTATATCATATTCGGTTCGGCCATATCCTTCCTCCTTCTGAAATCATAATAAAATCCCAAACGCAATTGTGTTCTAAATTAATTTCTTAACAGCCTGAGAGACAACCTGAGATACTCTTGGATCAAATGCCTCCGGCAGAATAAAGTCTTCGTTCAACTGATCATCGGATACCAAATCAGCTAAAGCATTGGCAGCAGCCAACTTCATCTCCTCTGTAATTTGAGAGGCGCGTCCCTCCAAAGCACCCTTGAAGATTCCCGGGAAAGCAACCACATTGTTTACCTGATTCGGGAAGTCGCTTCGTCCTGTGCCCACGATTCTGGCGCCGGCAGCCTTAGCAATGTCAGGCATAATTTCCGGGGTAGGATTTGCCATGGCAAAAATGATAGAGTCTTTATTCATACTCTTTACCATCTCAGCGGTGACAATACCGGGGGCGGACACACCGATAAAGATATCTGCTCCGACCAGAGCATCTGCCAGTGAACCCTGACGGTTCTCCAGATTGGTTACTTCTGTCATCTGTTGTTGCATCCAGTTTAAGTCAGGATAGTTTTTGTTAATCATCCCGTTTCTGTCACACATAATAATGTGCTGAAAACCATAAGTGAGAAGAAGTTTGGTGATGGCAACACCGGCGGAACCTGCGCCATTGACAACCACGTGACAATCTTCTTTCTTCTTGCCGGTAATCTTTAAACTGTTGATGACTCCCGCCAGTACTACGATGGCAGTACCGTGCTGGTCGTCATGGAATACGGGAATATCCAATTCTTTCTTAAGACGTTCTTCAATTTCAAAACAACGTGGTGCAGAAATGTCTTCTAAGTTAATACCACCAAAAGTAGGAGCGATGGCTTTGACTGCTGCTACAATTTCGTCTGTGTCCTGAGTGGAAAGACAAATTGGAAATGCGTTCACATTACCAAATTCCTTGAAGAGAACACATTTGCCTTCCATAACGGGCATTGCAGCTTCGGGACCGATGTTTCCAAGACCTAAAACAGCACTGCCGTCAGATACAACGGCTACGGTGTTAGCCTTCAGTGTGTATGTATATGCGGCGTCTTTGTCCTCAGCAATGATGCGGCAGGGGGCTGCTACGCCCGGGGTGTATGCGATTGCCAGATCTTCTCTGGTTTTTACCGGCGCTTTTGCGCATGTCTCGATTTTACCATTCCATTGCTTATGGAGAAATACTGCTTTTTCATCAATACTCATAATCCTAATTCCTTTCTATCGTGTGGAAGATTTCTCTTCTATTACTACAGATGTATATTCACTCAGAGCCCATTATACCATAAAGCGGGGAACTAGGGAAACAGTTAAATTTCTTCTTCCATTTTTTGGGGAGATGCGGTATACTCATTTCATCGAAAAGATTCGTTTTGGTCGATTCTGACATAGATTACCCGCTGTTAGAGAGAATAGGAGAATGGGAATGCGAGAAAAGTATGAGAGTTTATCTGTTGCTGTTTTGCGAGATTTGGCAAAGGCTAGAGAAATTCCGG
>JAQXIY010000046.1 GCA_029008035.1 Lachnospiraceae bacterium | reverse complement strand
ACTTGAACCCACACGACATTGCTGCCACAGGCACCTGAAGCCTGCGCGTCTGCCAATTCCGCCACTCCTGCACGCAATAGATATTGTATCTGTTCTTTAGATACAAGTCAAGAAAAAAATGAGGAACATTATGAAAAAATCACGTGCCGGGAGAAAAGGGGTGCGGTTTCTGATTCTTTTGGTGATGGTATTGTGTGTTACAAGCGTCGCAGGAGTGTGGATGCTGCGCCAAAAGAACATAACAGTATCCTTTCAGCCGGAAGCTTATGAGTTGTCAAATGAACAGTTGAACAATCCCTATTGCGGATGGTATCACACCTATGATTATGTGTTGGGAGGAGAGAATCCTTTTGACAGTAAATCAGTCCAAGAGGCGGTGAAGACAGACAATAATACTCGTCTGTGCCGGGTGGAGGTTGACCTGGGGGCCTATGCAACCGGGAAATTACCCCCGGAGGCGCTGGAACAGGTGAACGAGATATTGGCGGCTTGGTCAGCGACAGACAAGCAGATGCTGCTGGGATTTTATTATTCGGTGGTTCCTGCAACCATGGAAACCATCTATTTGCATATAGAGCAACTGGCCCCGGTGGTGAATGAATATAGCAACAACATCTATGCTTTGCAGTGCTTTGGCACAAAGAGCACAGATGCCATGTTGGGAAGTGATTTTTTTAAGGGAGATCATCTTCTGGAAGTGATTCAGTACCAGGCATCAATGACAAAGAGTGATATGTTTTTGGCGGTGGAAAGCATACAACAATATGAGGCACTGACAGGATTTTTGAATCTTCCCTCAGAGGATGTGGCTTTTACGGAGACATTGGCTGCTCGATTGGGGATTTGCCGTGACGGTATTATGCGGGAAATCTCTCAGGCAGAGAAACAGGCCTTGGGGCAACTGGGAGCATATGTACCCATGGGAGGCGTACCGGATGCTGAGAATTACACAGAACAGGAACAAATATCCTCAGTTTTGGAGGAACTGCAGGGACAAAGAGTTTCTTATCTCTGTGGAGATGACTCTCCCGGTGTGACATTATGGAAAAATGAGACATACCGTGGAGAGGATGCATTTTCCGGGGTGACAGTTTATGATTATCTGACTACCCATTTGGGGTATCGATATGCGCTGGAAAAGGCAGAAGTGTCCTTTGATAACTGGACAGATGAGAAGGCCGTTATGAGTCTGACTGTGCGCAACATAGGCTTTTCCAATGCCTATCGCTTGTTTGATACCAGTATTTTGCTAAAAAACACAGAGACAGAAGAAGTCTTTACCATTCCTTTGGAGGTGGACAATCGCAAGTGGCTTCCGGGAGAGGAGGTTTCTGTGGGATTGGATTTGGATATTAAATCCTACGGAAAGGGCAAGTATTATGTGTACTTGATGATGTTGGATACAAAGGCCGGAGATGTGATTCGTATGGGAAACACACTGCCTCTGACCAACAATGGCTATCCAATAGGAGTTTTGGAAATACAATAGATATTTGGAGACGATATGAAGAAGAGTAGAGTAAAACAGGCAATTATGGCAATCATAAGTGTTGTTATAGTGACTTTTTTCATTATGATAATCATGGGAATGCTATGGCAACATCAGAAGACAACTGAGAACAAGGAATGGATTGATGGGTGGAGTGTGTCGGTGAATGGCGATACCCCTCAGTCGGGAAAGCCGTTGCCGGAATACAAATTCAGTGAACTGGGTATCGGAGATGAGGTGGTGATGACAAACCGCTTGCCGGAGGAAATGCCAAGAAACCAGATCCTATCCTTTTTGACATATCTGTCTACCGTGGAGGTCACAGTGGATGGAGAAGTGGTGTATTCTTACGGGGAAGAGTATGCCAGAAAGAAACAACTGGTGGGAAGCGGCTATCACTACATCAGTATTCCGGATGGCTCCGGGGGAAAAGAGCTTGTCATTCGCATGGAAATTCGGGAGGACAAAGCCTTTACCAATATTTTGACTCCAACCATTTCTGACACCGAGGAAATCTATGAGGATTTTGCAAAGCGAAATATGCTGGGCATCTGTGTGGGAATGTTTCTCACCCTCTTGGGAATAGTCTTGATGTTTGTCAGTGGGGTTGCTTTCTGTTATAACAGAACCTTTGCAAGATTGATTTATATAGGTGCTTTTAGTTTTCTTGTGGGTGTTTGGTCTATGTGTAATATGAAAGTGTTGCAGGTATTTCATGTGGATTTGGCGGCCAATACCACCACAGAATATCTTACGCTGTATTTTGCACCGGTGGCCTTTGGACTACTGATTGCCGATGTGCGCAAGGGTGGGACGCAGTGGAGACGCCAGGTGGTGCTTGGGGTGTCTTTGCTATTGCTGCTGTTTGCGGTGGTTACCACTTTTCTGCAATTTTTGAATATTGAGCATTATCCCAGCTTTTTGGGATACTTTCATGTGTTTGGGGCAGCATCTCTTGTCATTGTGGCTGTGTCTTCTTTCGACAAGACAAAAAAAATGGACCGGGCCACATGGTCTCTGTATGCGGGAATCGGGTCATTGCTTTTTACCGTGGCATTGGATTTGGTTCGCTTCAACCTTCAGAAATATGTATTGCAAGATAATGAATGGCTCACCATCAGCGTGATACCTCTGGGGGCGCTTTTGTTTATCGTTTTCTTGTTAATCAGTTATGTGTTTTATATCTATAGCATTCTGGTGGATAAAGCGGAAAGAGAGTGGCTTACCGAGCGGGCTTATCGCGATGAATTGTGCGGCATTTACAATCGGACCAAGTGCAACGAGGTGTTTGATGAATTGAATAAACAGAATCGGGACTACGCCTTCGTCAATATTGATATGAATGGCTTAAAAGGAGTTAATGATTCGCTGGGACATCTGGCGGGAGATCAACTGTTGAAGGAGTTTGCCCAAATTTTGCAGGCGGCTTTTCGGGATATTGGGCAGGTCTTTCGCATGAGTGGTGATGAATTTATGGTGATCATCAGAGAGGAACAGTTTCCGCAAATTGACCAGTGCTTGAATCGCATGGTTAAGATGGAAAAGAGGCGCTCCGCAGATTTGCCATTTATCATAGACGCCTCCTATGGGGTCGCAAAACATTCCGAGTGCATGGATGGTATGACAGAGCGTGTATATACCTTGGCAGATCAGCGCATGTATGAGATGAAAACAAAGAAAAAAATTAATCGGAGACTGCGAAAATAAAAAGATTGTTATTTTTTTGACAAACCAATAATCTTCTGGTACAATACAAGAAAAAAAGAATGAGAGGAACCAAAAGATGTATGCTGATGAGAATGTAATCAAGATTAAGCACGACGTACTTTACGAGGTGGCGAAATTGGCTTTCGCCGGTGAGTTGGAAGAGAAGCGTGATAATATCGCAATGGAATTAATTCCCGGACCTACACCCCAGTTCCGCTGCTGTATCTATAAAGAGAGAGAGATTATCCGCCAGAGAGTACGGTTGGCCGAAGGAAAGGCACCGGGGATTCATGATGACGGTAATATGATTCAGGTAATCAGTTCTGCCTGCGAAGACTGTCCGATTTCCAGTTATGTTGTCACTGACAACTGCCAGAACTGCATAGGTAAGGCATGTATCAATGCTTGTAACTTTGGTGCCATTGAGATGGGAAGACATCGCTCCCATATTGATGCTTCCAAGTGTAAGGAATGCGGAAAATGTGCACAGGCATGTCCGTATCATGCTATTGCTGCCCTGAAGCGCCCGTGTAAGTTTAGTTGCCCTGTGGATGCCATCAGTTATGACGAGAATGGTATTTCGGTTATTGATGAGACCAAATGTATTCGTTGCGGTTTCTGTATCCATCGTTGTCCATTTGGTGCAATTGGTTCTAAGACCTTTATTGTGGATGTGATTGAGGCCATAAAGTCTAAGAAGCCGGTTTACGCCATGGTTGCCCCTGCTACAGAGGGACAATTCGGTGAGGGCATCACTATGAAGAGCTGGAAGAAGGCTATGAAGGCTGTGGGCTTCACCGATTTGGTGGAGGTAGGTCTCGGAGGAGATATGACCGCAGCATACGAGGCTGAGGAATGGGCAGAGGCTTACAAGAACGGCAAGAAGATGACTACTTCGTGCTGTCCGGCCTTTGTGAATATGGTTAAGAAGCACTATCCGGAATTGATTGACAACGTATCTACAACGGTATCGCCTATGTGCGCTGTTTCCCGTATGTTGAAAGCCAAAGAGCCGGATGCTGTCACCGTATTTATCGGACCATGTATTTCCAAGAAGTCTGAGGTGAAAGACCACGCCATTGAGGGCAATGCAGATTATGCTCTGACTTACAGTGAGATACGTGCCATTATGCGTGCTAAGGGTGTGGAACTGGAATTGGATGACAATACATATCAGGAGTCCTCTACCTACGGTAAGAGATTCGCAAATTCCGGTGGTGTTACCGAGGCAGTATTGCAGAGTCTGAAGGAGAGCAATGATGAGATTGCAGCCACGGTCAACAGATGCAACGGAGCTGCAGAGTGCAAGAAGGCGTTGCTTCTGATGAAGGTTGGCAAGTTGCCGGAAGACTTTATCGAAGGAATGATTTGTGAAGGCGGTTGCGTGGGCGGACCTAGTGCATTCAGCCCTCAGGTTTCCTTTAAGAAGAACAGGGATGCTATGATTGCAGAAGCTGATGACAGAGGAATTCACGAGAATTTATCTAATTACGATATGGATGCATTTTCAATGCACTCCAAGAGATAATAAGAGTATTACAGGATATGCCGGCACGAAAGTGGCTGGCATATTCTTTTGTGAGGTTATGTATGGACAATTATTTAAAATCAAATTATCATACCCACACCACAAGATGCAAGCATGCAGTGGGGGAGGACAGAGCTTATGTGGAAGCAGCCATCGCGGCCGGGATTACAGAACTGGGATTTTCGGATCATATTCCTATGCCCACCACAGATAAACGAGTAAACAGCATTCGTATGCTCTTTTCCGAAGTGGATGACTATATGGATTCTCTTTTGTCCTTAAAGAGAGAATATCGGAAAGACATCACCATCAAGGTGGGATTTGAGGGGGAATACTTTGCCCCTGTTTTTCAAGAACAGATGGAATTGCTGCAACAGTATCCCTACGATTATCTGATTTTGGGACAGCATTTTATTGAGGTGGATGGAAAAGGGGGATACTCCGGTTACGAGTCAAAGGATAAAAGGTGGCTTACCACCTATGTTGATACGTGTATTGAGGCATTGGAGACAGGAAAGTATCGGTACTTATGTCATCCGGATTTGATCCGTTTTACCGGAGAAGAGGCCTTTTGGGAAAAGGAGATGCGACGACTCTGTGTCTATTGCAAAGAACATGGATATCCTTTGGAATATAATCTGTTGGGGGCGCTGGAACAGCGTCATTATCCGTCCCACAGGTTCTTTGCCTTGGCGGGGGAAGTGGGCAATGATATCATTCTGGGCATTGATGCTCACGCACCGGAACAGATTGGCAAGAAAGAGCCATATCAACAGGCGCTGGATGTGATTGACAGGTATCACCTGACAGTGATTGATGCTATCTAAACATGTTGGGAATTGATCCAGTCTGTGATATCCTGCAATCCATCTTCGGAAAAGGCGGCCACGAAGGTTGTCTTTTTTTCGTCCTCAGTTTTGGCAAAGGCGTAGGGGCCGGGCCAGACCGTTGCCTGTAATTTAGTCTCTGTGTCCTCGCTTCCTTCTATAGGGAGTTGAATCTTTTCGATGCGGTAGCGCAGATTGCCATCGCTTCCTGTGAAGGGTGAACTCTTGTAAAAATTAAGTGCCAACAGGGATTTTCTCTCTATCATTTCGTTTCTCCTTCATTTTTTTTTGAACAACTCATATTATAGTACACGAAAAGGAAAATAAAAACAGAAAAACATATAAAAAAGCCGTTGGGGAGATGGCGTAGATGTGATATACTGTTTCTGTTATAAAAAGTGGATATAACAATAGGATTTTGGTAGAACAGGGGGAGAATTCTATGAAAATGTTACAGAGAGTGCACAGAGGGTGGAAGTGTTTGCTTGCCTCGGTGTTGTTGCTATGTATGGTGCTACCGCAGGTGACGGTGTTGGCCAAGGATAGCGGAAGCGCTGACTGGATGGGGGCGCTATCCGGAGAGACGAAGCTCAGCGCCATTTCCATTCCCGGCACCCATGATACCTGCACCCAGTTTGTGGCTTTGAGTTATATTTTTCAGTGCCAGGACAAAAGCGTGGCGGGACAGCTTGATGACGGCTATCGATATTTTGACTTGCGTCTGGTGGTGGACGAGAAGGATGACAAGCCGGCTCTTGTAATAAAACACAATTTTGCAAGTTGCCGTAAGGGTAAATCTCCTTTTTCTGATAAGCTTTATCTGGAAGATGTGCTGGCTGATGTCTCTGCCTTTTTGGCTGAGCATCCCACAGAGACAGTGATTCTTTGTATGAAAGCAGAGAATGGGGATGATTCCATTGCCGATGTGCAGAGACTTTTATATGAGCAGATTGAAAAAAATGAGAGCCAGTGGTATTTGCAAAATGCGATACCTACGCTGGATGAGGTGCGAGGCAAGATGGTGTTGGCCACAAGATTTGCAGATGAACTGGGAGTGGGGCCAACTCGCAAAGGTTTGAATTTTGACTGGAGAGATCAGGGGGATACCACAGTGGTGGACGAACCTTATGCCCTTTCCATGATCAATGAGGGGGAGAAACTCTGGGTACAGGATCGCTACAACTATGACACCACGGATAAGGTGAATGCCATTGTGGATGATTTGGAGAATTGCCAGGCGGCAGATGACAGTTTTTCTTTGAATTTCACTTCAACATCAGGCAGTGGAAAGGTTGGACACCCTAAGAAATATGCCACTTCCATTAACAAATTTTTGACAGAATATGATTGGCAGGATGACACATGCTATGGCATTATCGTTGTGGATTTTGCAACCGAGAAGCTGGCAAAATGCATCTATGAGACCAATGCAAGATAACAGAAAAGAGGAATGAATTATGCCACAGTCTAGGCCCATGCCGGGAGAAATTTATCGGCATTTCAAAAACAAAACATATCAGATAATCGCAGTGGCAACCCACTCGGAAACAAGGGAACCTTATGTGGTATATCAGGCGTTATATGGAGACTATATGACCTATATTCGACCATATGATATGTTTATCAGTCCTGTGGATAAGAACAAATATCCCCAGGTGACCCAGGAGTATCGCTTTCAGTATATTGGCAATCACAATGTGACAGAGGCCCAAATGGCAGAGGATGTTGTTGGGGCAGTACCGGAGGAGCAGGTGGCAATCCAGGAAGAACCCACGGAAGAACTCACGGCAGGACAGACGGCATCAAGTAATGAGGATACCACGGTGATTGAGGGGGTTGACCCCCGTTTTCTGGCATTTTTGGATGCGGATTCCTTCTGCGATAAATATCAGATTGTGACGGAGATGGAAGATAGCATGGACGATCATTTGGTGAATCAGATGGCGGCCTCCATTGATGTGATTATAGAGGATGGCCCATTGGAAGAACGTTTGATGGAACTGAAGAAATGCATTCGCACCAGGGCACGATTCGAGGCCGGTCGTATTCGATAAGAGGATGGGAATATGGAGATTGAAAAGAAATATTTGCTGAGAGAGGTTCCGGAGAATTTGTCTGATTACAGATACAGCCGGATAGAGCAGGCCTATCTGAACGCAGAACCGGTGCTTCGCATTCGACACAAGGATGATTCGTATATTCTCACTTACAAATCCAAGGGAATGATGGTTCGCAGGGAAGAGGAATTTCCTCTGAATGAACAGGCCTACCTGCATTTGCGGGACAAGGCGGACGGCAGGGTGATTACAAAGACCAGATATTATATTCCATACCACCGGTATACGATTGAACTGGATGTGTTTCATGGAGTTATGGAGCCTCTTGTAATGGCGGAGGTGGAATTTGCCACGGCAGAGGAAGCCAATGATTTTGTGCCACCGGCCTGGTTTGGCGAAGAGGTTACCTTTGATAAGAAATATCACAATGTGAATATGGCATTAGGAGGATATGACTATGAGTAAAGTTGCAATTTTTATGGCAGAGGGATGCGAGGAGATAGAGGGGCTTACTGTGGTAGACGTGTTGCGGAGAGCCAAAATGGAGATTACTATGGTGTCCATTACGGATGCAAAAACAGTCACAAGTTCACATGGTGTAACCTTTGAGGCGGATGCCTGTCTTGCCGATGTGGACTTTACAGAATACGATGGTGTGATTTTGCCGGGAGGATTGCCGGGGACAACCAACTTAGGTGAATGTGATCAAGTTGTGGGTTTGATCAAAGAATTTGCAGAACAGGATAAATTGGTGGCGGCTATCTGTGCGGCACCCAGCGTTCTTGGCAAGAATGGTTTGTTGGAAGGGAAAAAAGCCACTTCCTATCCGGGATATGAGGAGGAGATGCCGGGATGTACCTACCTGACAGAAAGCGTGGTGAGAGACGGCAATATCATCACCGGTCGTGGGATGGGAACTGCCATTGATTTTGCCCTTGCCATTGTGGAATATTTTTCGGATAGGGATACGGCCGTTGCTCTGGGACATAAGTTTATTTACAATAATTACCTAAAATAATTTTTATACAAATGTTCATACTACCATTAGATAAATCTTCTGACGAACATCAGATATGGACGTGAACTGATGAAGGTTGCCGGGACGGGCAACCTGAAGATTTATCTTAATATAAATATTGGAGGTAATGGACATGAGTGGTTCTTCAAACAGTAATGGTGGAAGAATGGCTGTTCCTGAGGCCAAGGATGCAATGAACCGTTTCAAGCAGGAGGTTGCCAGCGAGATTGGTGTTCCTTTGAAGGAAGGTTACAATGGTGACTTGACATCTAAGCAGGCAGGTTCCATCGGTGGCGAAATGGTCAAGAAAATGATCATGAAGCAGGAACAGGAAATGAGCAAATAACATTCGGTAATGAATAAAAGTGGCCCTAAGAAAGCGGTTGCCTTTCTCGGGGCTGCTTTTTTGTTGGGAAGGCCTGGGGACACAGTTTTTCTGCACGTTTTCATATTGCCATTTAAAATTCGGTATGCTATAATGCTTTAATGACTGCACAAGGGTCAATACCCTTTTTATAATAGAAGTTCTATTATAGAAGTGATTAGTACATGAGTTACATATTTAAGGAGGAAATGAATTAAATGAGTGTACAGGTTGAAACTTT
>JAQXIY010000045.1 GCA_029008035.1 Lachnospiraceae bacterium | reverse complement strand
AAGACCATTGTGGATCCGTTCATTGGCAAACATTCTTTGATTAAGGTGCAGTCCGGTGTCATCAAGGCAGATGATGTGTTGTACAATTATCACAAAGAACAGGAGATACGTGTAGGTAAGCTTTATGTGATGAATGGAAATAAAGCAGAGGAAGTTTCGGAACTTCACGCCGGAGACATCGGTGCTCTCAGCAAAGTGGCGGGGTTACAGACCACAGACAGTCTGTCCACCAAGGCCAACCCGATTCTTTACATCCGAACTACCATTTCTAAACCATATTGCACCATGCGCTATCAGGCTAAGAATCCCAAGGAGGAGGAGAAGGTGACCCAGTCACTCCACAAGTTGGCAGAGGAGGATATGACTCTTCGTGTGGAAAACGACAGTGAGAACCGTCAGACTCTGATTCACGGCATCAGCGAACAGCATTTGGGAGCAATCTGTGACAGATTAAAGGCTAAATATAATGTGGAGATGGAACTTTCCAAACCCAAGGTGGCATACAAGGAAACCATCCGAGGCAATTCCGATGTGGAATACAAGCACAAGAAGCAATCCGGTGGTCATGGTCAGTATGGCCACGTTAAGATTAAATTGACACCATCAGGTGATTTAACAAGCGCCTATGAATTTGAAGAGACTGTTGTTGGCGGAGCAGTTCCTAAGAACTTTTTCCCGGCAGTGGAAAAGGGAATTGCAGAGGGAACTGCCAGTGGACCTTTGGCAGGATATCCTGTTGTGGGTGTGCATGTGAACTTATATGATGGTTCTTCTCATTCCGTAGATTCTTCAGAGGCGGCATTTAAAACCGCAGCTACTATGGCACTTCGCGATGGTATTATGAAGGCGCAGCCGATTCTTTTAGAGCCTATTGCTTCCCTCAGGGTTATTGCTCCGGAAGATGCGGTGGGTGATGTTATGGGAGAACTGAGCAAACGCCGGGCCAAAATCATGGGAATGAATCCCCAGGATGATGGCACACAGATTGTGGAGGCAGAGATTCCTTACGCCACCATTTATGGCATTGGCACAGTGCTTCATTCCCTCACAGGAGGAAGTGCTACGTACACCTATGAATTCCTGAAATATGAGCCGGCGCCGGAGGGGACAAAACCGGAGCAGGAAGACTGATACATAATCAGATAAGGGCTTCTTAAAAAAGTCTTAAGAAGTTACCCTATTGGAATTTAAAGATATAATCGGTACAATGTGTATATGATTAATCAATACATGTTGTACCGATTTTTTTTACATGTAATTCTTCGGAGGATAAAATGACCAATATTTTAGTATGTGACGATGAGAAGGATATTGTGGCTGCCTTAAAGATTTATCTTGGTGGCGAGGGATATCAAGTGTATGAGGCTTACAATGGATGTGAGGCCCTTGAAATTTTGGAGGAGACGGAGATTCATCTGGTGCTTTTGGATGTGATGATGCCTAAGATGGATGGCATACAGACTATGGCAAAGATCCGAGAGACCTCCAATGTGCCTATTATTCTGTTGACGGCAAAAAGCGAGGATACGGACAAAGTTCTTGGCCTTACTGTTGGGGCGGACGACTATGTGACAAAACCATTTAATCCGGTGGAATTGCAGGCTAGAGTAAAATCTCAGCTTCGCAGATATCTCCAGCTGGGGGGCAATGCCAAAATGGTGACAGAATCAGAAACTCAGATTGTTATTGGGCCCATTGCTCTAGATGACAGAGCCAAGGAAGTATATCTGGACGGGGAACTTGTAAACCTTACCAGAACAGAGTATGACATCCTACATTTGCTGATGCAAAATCCCGGCCGGGTATTTTCCCCATCAGAAATTTATCGGGAGGTGTGGAAGGAGGATGCCTTTGGCACAGAGAATACCGTGGCAGTTCACATTCGTCATTTACGGGAAAAGTTAGAGTATAACCCTGCGGAACCCCGCTATGTGAAGGTGGTTTGGGGCAGAGGTTACAAGATGGAAGGAGAGTCTCATGAATAAATTTATAGGCAGTCTTTGGGCCAAGATTCTGGCCTGTGTGCTGGTGATTGCTTCTACTCTGGGCATTATTTATGGTGTGGGGTTTATGATAGCCTTTGGCGCAATGAATAGTTCAGAACAGGGACTGGCGGATTTGAAATCCGAAATGCGAAGGAATCTGGCACAGAATTATGCAGCCATGATGCTGAATAATGCCTTCACCAATTTGGAGGAAGACGGCACGGTAGCAGATATGGAACCCTTTGACCAGTTGAATGAGAGTTCCCTGATTTACACGGTGGTTGAGGATAAGTTTTATCTGGAAGATGGAGAACTTACATCTACACAAACATTGGTTTACGACAATGGGGGAAGTGTAGATGCAGATAACTGCGACTATTCCTTTGGGGCATTTACTAAGGATTATGATGCATACTTTTCCATGAACAGATTTTACAAGATGGTTATGGAAGCACCATATATAACACATAACAAAACATATCGCATGGTGGATAAAATGGCAAAAGAATTAGGGGATGATACTCTGCCATCTAAGTATGTGCAGATTTCCGCCTGGGATAATGCCATGACACCGGAATTGACAGAGAGTGATTTGGCGGAAGGCGATGTGGAAGATGTAACTCAGTTGGTTCGCTATGCGGTTTATATGAAGTATAAACCAAGTATCTATAGTGGAACATTTGCCTGCGGTGTACATGATTGGTTTGGACGGATTGATACGGAGATAGGATTTTTACAGTCCTGTGAGCGAGACTACGCCATTGTTTTTACAATTAGTTTGATTGTGTTTATCTTGTCGTTGATTTTCCTTTGCTGCAGTGCGGGACATCGACCGAATACAGATGAAACTGTTATTCGTACCATAGACCGGATGCCTTACGGTATTTATCTTGCACTTGTATGTGTATGGTGCGCTTTAGGCGTTACAGGCGGAATAGGCTGTGGATATGGTGTTTACGAAGGGGTATTTAGCTTGCGGGATGGAATTCTGCTGGGCATTCTGGTGGTGGCATTGACGGTGTCGGTAGCCGTGGCATTTGTTATGAGTACCGCTGTGCGAATCAAGGTGAAGAAGTTCTGGAGGTACACCATTCTTTATTATTTGGTAAAGCCATTTCGCAAAATGTGGGGTGGAATCAAATCTTTTGCAGGGGTCAATCGTAAGTTGTCAACCATAACGGCAGTGGTGGTAGGTGCGATTTCTCTTTTGGAATTAATTTTCATTGCGGCAACAGGATATGACCCGGAGGCGGAAGTTTTATTCTTCTTCTTGTATAAATTAGTGGAGATTCCTCTGCTGTTCTGGATTGTGCATCAGATGGAGAAGATTCGCCAGGGTGGAAGACGAGTGGCAGCCGGGGATTACAGTGAGCAGATTTCCACAGAAAAAATGTTGCCCCCATTTAAGGAACACGCTGAGAATATCAATAACGTCAGCCAGGGCATTGCCAAAGCTGTGGAAGAGCAGATGAAGAGTGAACGCATGAAGACGGAGCTTATTACCAATGTGTCTCACGACATTAAGACGCCCCTCACTTCAATCATTAACTATGTGGATTTGATTAAGAAAGCCGGGGTGGAGGACGCTACAGTAGCAGAATATCTGGATGTGTTGGATCGCCAGTCAGCTAGACTAAAAAAGCTCATCGAGGATTTGATGGAGGCCTCCAAGGCATCCACCGGTAACCTGGAGGTTCATATGGAACCCTGCGATGTGGGGGTAATGATTTCTCAGGTTGTGGGAGAATACCAGGAAAAGCTGCAAAGTCACGGCATTGAAGTGATTGTAAACAGCCCGGATGCCCCTATGAACATTATGGCGGATGGACGACATCTGTCCCGAGTGCTTGACAATATTATGAGTAATATCAACAAGTACGCTATGGATAACACCAGGGTGTATGTGGATGTGGAAGTGGGATTGCATCAGACCAAAATGACCTTTAAGAATGTGTCAAAGTACCCCTTGAATATCTCCAGTGATGAGTTGATGGAGCGATTTGTTCGTGGAGACAGCTCCCGTAACACCGAGGGCAACGGACTTGGATTATCCATCGCTCAAAGTCTGACGGAACTTATGGGCGGCAATCTTGAGTTAGATATCGACGGCGACCTATTTAAGGTGACGGTTACGGTGGCGCGATGATCCGTCCTCAATGGATTGGTGTTTCGATTGAAAATGGAGGAGATCCCGCATCTTCGAGGATTTAATCTGATACCATTTTACTATTCTGATGCAACTCTTCAACTGGCGAGTTTTCATTTGAGAGAAGTGATATATAATATCCTGGTGTTCATTCCGGCTGGGTTTTATTTCACAGCTTTACATGGGGAAAAGAATCCTGGAATGGACGTATTCATCACAGATTTGATTACCAATACGTTGGGAGGAATCTGCGGAATGCTGTTGTTCCTGCTAATGGGAAACATATGGGAATCCCGGCGAATGAGTATTATGAACGGGCTTGGCATGGGTGCCGAATTGTTAGGAGGTGGTTTTTTAACCTTAATGTTTGTTGTTAGATAATTGTAGATATTAATGATAGTTTTGGGTTCATATGCGTGAAGGCGCTGACAGAGATTTATGCGTGGCTAAGGGGTTATGCATTTCAAACTGTCAGCGCTTTTGGTTATTGCCGGAACCAATAGGGACAGTCCCTATTGGCACGATGAAACGGTTACGGGCAACTGTAATTCAATCACATACTCCTCCTGGTAGGAGGTCTCATAACTGTCAATATGACACAATTCCATGGGAGAACCGCTGATACTTAGATGATTTGTTTTGGCATAATCAAATAGTCTGGGCATCAGTTTTTTTGTCTTTTTCAGGGAACCGCGATAATACAGTGAGAGATAATCCCCTGCCGGCAGACAAAAGCCGTCAGAGGTCTGCGCCTCCCCGGTGAGAAAGAAAACATTCTCAGTCCGATAGTAGTCAGAGTTGGGATTGGAGCCCTGAATATCAAGGGTATAGCAATCACAAAAACCGATGGCGTTAATCTCTAATTTTTTCTTCTTCACATATTGAACCATGGAATAGTCCACATAGGAATCCGGAAGATTTTCCTCGGAAATCATGATGCCGGGCCGCTTGGGAAGGTGTACCAGCCGAACCTGTTCGTCTATGTCAGCCAGCATAGTGTGCTGGATGGCAAGGAGTCGGCTCTGCAGATTGGTCTTCTGCTCATAAAGGGTGAGGATGCGTTGGCTGATGACGTCAATCTCTTCTGTCAAAAGCTGAATCGTGCTGTCCAGAGAACGGTTGGCCAAAAAATCCTGTATTTGCTTCATGTGAAATCCCAATCCCAAAAGCTCTCGTATCACCACGATGGTCTGAAAATCCTCCATGGAATACTGACGATAGTCGTTGTCGGGATTTCGCTTGGGATGCAAGAGCCCCATCTTCTCATAATATCGAAGAGAATCTACGCTGATGTCAAACATATCGGATAACTCTCCGATGAAAAAGGTATCTTTATTCATATCAAATTCCTCCAACCTTGGAAAATATAATGTAGAAGTATAGTATTATTCTATACTTTGAACACCATGTGTCAACAGAAAAAATATAATATATCCCAGAAAAACAATAAAATTTTCCTAAGAAGAATGACAAAAGTTCATATTGACCCTAGTATTATACAAGGGAATATACTGTCAATAACAAAAGTCAACGGAGACGTGAGTGCTTCCGTTGGCTTTTTCTTTTTTAAAAAGATAAAAGGAGGACAGAAGATATGGCAGATAGAATTAAGGAACATCCCATTCTGGGAGAATCTCCGGAAGGGCGAGTGGTGACATTTACATATGACGGTAAAACCTTGGAGGGATACGAGGGAGAGCCTATTGCGGTGGCCTTGCGGACAGCGGGAGTCATGACTCACAGATATACGGCAAAAAAACACGAGCCCAGAGGCGTATTCTGCGCCATCGGCCGTTGTACTGACTGCGTTATGGTGGTGGATGGCAAACCAAATGTGCGCACATGTATTACTCCTCTGAGAGAGGGGATGTGTGTGGAGACGCAATACGGAGCAACAGCAAAGGAGGAGACATTATGAAAATAGAGAGATACGACTTGATTGTAATCGGTGCCGGTCCGGCAGGATTGTCTGCAGCTATCGAGGCGGCGAAACAGGGAATGAAGCCCATTGTTTTCGATGAGAATGCCAAGCCCGGCGGACAGCTTTTTAAGCAGATACATAAATTCTTTGGTTCCAAAGAGCATAAGGCCAAAATCAGAGGCTTCCGCATTGGTGAGGAACTCTTGCAGGAGGCGGAGCAGTATGGAGTAAAGGTGGTGCTGAACGCCACTGTTATCGGTTTGTATCCGGAAAAAGAGATTACGGTCAAAATAGGCGAGGAAGTCAAACACTATAAGGGAGACAGCATCTTAGTGGCAACCGGCGCCAGTGAAAATATGGTCACATTTAAGGGGTGGACGCTTCCGGGAGTAATCGGTGCCGGAGCTGCTCAGACCATGATGAATCTTCATCACATCAAAGCAGGAGACAGAGTGTTGATGTTGGGAAGCGGCAACGTGGGCCTGGTGGTAAGTTTTCAGTTGATGCAGGCCGGATGTGAGGTGGTGGCTCTGGTGGATGCGGCACCTCGTGTGGGTGGTTACGGCGTACATGCCGCAAAGGTTGCCCGTCTGGGGGTACCTTTTTATCTCTCCCATACCATTGTGGAGGCGGAAGGTGAGGATCATGTCACGGGCGTAACCATCGGAGAGGTGGGACCTGACTGGAACATCATCCCGGGCAGTGAGAAGCATTTTGATGTGGATACCATTTGTCTGGCTGTGGGACTTTCCCCTATGTCACAACTGCTGAAGCAGGCAGGGGTAGAGATGAAGGATACCCCTGGAGGATATGTTCCTGTGTGTGATGACTTTGGAGCCACATCTGTTCCGGGAATTTTTGCAGCAGGAGATGTGTCCGGTATTGAGGAGGCCAGTTCTGCTATGATTGAGGGCCGACTTGCGGGAGCCCGTATTGCTGAATATATGGGATATATGACGGAGGAGAAACGTTTACTGCGGGCCGAGGAATTAGAAGCTGCCCTAAGTTCTCTTCGTCAGGGAATGTTTGCGCCGGAAAACCGTGGCAAATTGGTGGAAAAGACAGAGGAAGGTATTCCGGTATCTATGAACTTGTTGCAAAAGGGATATATTGCAGAGGATGAAATTGAGCGTTATCCGGGAGTTACCCACACGGTGGGAGTGCATCCTGTGATGGAATGCACGCAGAATATTCCTTGTAATCCGTGTCAGGATGCCTGCAGCAAAGGATGTATCTCCATTGGAGAAAATATTACATCCCTTCCGGTAGTTGTGGCAGAAGCCAAATGCGTGGGCTGCGGTATGTGTGTGGCCTCCTGCTCCGGTCAGGCGATCTTCCTGGTAGACGAGGAAAGTGAGCCGGGTTACGGAACGGTAACATTGCCATATGAATTTTTACCACTTCCAAAAGAGGGAGATAAAGGCGTGGCATTGGGAAGGGACGGACAGCCGGTTTGTGAGGCGGAGGTTGTGGGAGTTCGAAGTGCCAAGGCCTTTGACCACACCAATTTGTTAACCATTAAGGTGCCAAGCGATATGACGATGAAGGCGCGATTTTTTAAGAGAGAAACAGCGTAAAGGAGGGCAAACCATATGTTAGATGTACAGGAAAAGTTAAAGGAAATCGGCCCCTATGTACCTGGGGCAGACGATGATATGTTGATTTGCCGATGCGAGGAAGTGACAAAGGGAGAAATTCGACAGGCGGTGCACGCCGGCATGTTTACCATAGAGGAGATACGCAGATATTTGCGCACGGGAATGGGCCTGTGTCAGGGCCAGACCTGCGGGAAATTGGTCAAAGGTATTGTTGCAAAAGAACTGGGGGTAAGACCCAACGAGGTGGAACCGGCAGTGTCCAGAGCACCAATGAGACCTATTGAGATGCGGATTCTTGCAGAAGACGGAGGTGAACGAGAATGAAAATGACAGCAGATGTAATCATTATCGGTGGCGGTATCAACGGTTGCGCCACAGCATATTATCTGGCAAAAAAAGGCGTTCATGATGTGATTGTGCTGGAAGCCAGTGACAGCATTGGACATGGAGGATCATCCAGAAACGGTGGCGGTGTCCGCCAATCCGGTCGAGATGTTCGGGAACTTCCCTATGCCATGTATGCGGTACAGAACATGTGGCCTCACCTGTCCGAGGAATTAGGGGTGGATGTGGAATACTATCAGCGAGGAAATCTTCGTCTGGGTAAGACGGAGGCACATTTGCAAAAATTAGAGAAGTTGGCGTCAGGTGCGAGAGCATTGGGATTAGATATGAATGTTGTGGACGGTAAAACCGTAAAAGAAATATGTCCTCATCTGTCAGAGGATATTATTGGTGCCAGCTGGTGTCCCACAGATGGCCATGCAAATCCCATGCTCACCACGCTGGCGTATTATAAACGAGCAGTGGAACTGGGAGTCCGTTTTATCACAGGGGCTCCTGTGACCGCCATTCAAAAGGTCCGGGGCAAAGCCAGAAAAGTGCAGGTAAAATCAGGGGAAGTCTTTGAGGCAGAAACCATTATACTTGCAGCGGGATATGAGAGCCGTTACATTGCAAGAACTGTGGGTATTGACGTTCCAATGACCACCTTTTTTGAGGAGTGCCTGGTAACAGAGATGCAGCCTCATATGTTTGATATTATGCTGGGAACGGCAGACGCTGATTTCTACGGACACCAGTCCAAGCATGGCTCCTTTGTCTTTGGCTCTGATTCGGGACTGGAAGAGGCAACGGATATGTCTTTGGGAGAACTTAAGACCAATTCCCTCACCGCTTCTGCAGGTTGTCGTGCCATTATGGGATACATTCCAAAGTTGGCGGATGCCAAGGTGGTTCGTACCTGGGGTGGCTGGATTGATATGTGCTTTGACGGCGTTCCGGTGATTGATACTGTGGATGAAGTCCCGGGATTAATACTTGCTTGCGGATTTACGGGACATGGATTTGGAACGGCACCTGCTGTGGGCCTGATGCTGGCACAGATGGTTGTAGGTGAGAAGACTGTGGTGGATATCTCCGCTCTTAGTTATGACCGTTTCAGAAGTTTGAAATAAGGAGTTGATTTCGATGAATGAATTAGAGGCTATTATTGCTGAGGAGAAAGCGAAATTGGTAGATACCAAAAAACTTCGGCTGTTGTATCTTGATGAGGAGGATATGATTGAGGCGGGAGTGTTGGATGCCGCTAAGTGCGTGGATGTGATGGAGGAAACGATTGGATTGTTGGAGGACGGTGATTTCATTATGGGTGGTCCGGAACACAATTCCCACGGCATTATGCTGGAATTCCCCAAGCAGTCAGACATTGAGGGCTTTCCGATCAACGATGGGGCTGACCGACGGTTTATCGCTATGCCTGCATACCTGGGGGGCAGATTCCATGTGGCAGGCATGAAGTGGTATGGCTCTAACGGGAATAACAGGAAGATGGGAATTCCCCGGTCTAATCTTATGTTTGTGTTAAATGATGTGGAGACGGGAGCGCCACTGGCTTTTATGGCGGCAAATCTTTTGAGTTCCATGCGGACGGGCTCCATGCCGGGACTTGCGGCTAAACTTTTGGCCAGAAAGGATGCGAAGGTGTTGGCACTGATTGGAGCCGGTCCTATCAATCGTTCCTGCTTTCGGGCCATTATGACCAGTGCAAAGAACATTGATACGGTAAAAATTAAAGCGGGATCCCTCACATCTAAGACGGCTTTTGCGCTGAAGGAATTTATCGAAAGTCATTATCCACAGATTAAACAGGTTCATATCTGTGAGACTTTGGAGGAGGCTGTTCGGGACTCTGATATTATCAACGAGTCTGTTTCTGTGAAACCGGGCCAATATCCCACCTACAAGAAAGAGTGGTTGAAACCGGGAGCTACCTTGATTGCTACCAGCTTTTTTAACATGGACAAAAAGGAGTTGGTGGGCATCCGCAAAGTGGTGGACAACTGGAAGATGTATGAGGAATACGGCATTGAGGATGAGGAAGGATACGACGAAAACGGTATGCGTAAGCCCACAGGCTGTATGGGAGAGGAATTCTACTATATGGTGGAGGATGGACTGATTTCCAGGGATTCCATCACCCATTTGGGAGAAATCATCCGGGGAAAGAAGCCGGGTCGAACATCTGATGAGGAAATTATTTTTGTGGCCATTGAGGGAATGCCCATTGAGGACGTGGCCTGGGGATCTGAGATTTACAAAAACGCTATTGAACATGGCATTGGTCAGCAATTGAAGGTTTGGGACCACTCTTGAGAAGGAGGATGCGCATATGGAGAGTAAGAATATTTTTAAGAGAATGGCATATGCCATGAATCCGCGTCACGGGGATAAAAAGATGGTGCTACTGTGGCTGTTTTGGATTGTTTTTAATCTGATTTTGTTTTTCACTCCTAAGGGTATGGTGCAGGGGAGCGCCTGGATTTTGGTGCCCATGGCTGGTTTGTTTACCTATGCACTTGTGACTAAGGATGTGATGCAGAGCATTTTCTTTGGAACCTTTTCCTGCTATGTGTTGTGGTACAAAACCAACTGCTTCGGGGGATTTTTGGATGACCTTGGAGTGGTGCTGACAGAACCGGAAAATGTTGAAATGTATATGTCCTTCTTCCTCTGCGGCGGAATTATCATTGCTATGAAGCGAAGTGGCAGTACCAAGGCATTTACCGACTTTGTCACCAGCCACTTTGGGAAGAACCATAAGGCTATTTCCTTTGCGGCAGGGGTGTATGCAGGCGTTACCTCGGTGGATGATTATGTGTCGGCGCTTACTGCCGGGGCGGCTTTTTCGCCCCTGGTGGACAAGTTAAAAAAGCCCAGACTGGCGCTGGCTTATATCGTTCGTACCATAAGTATCTGTGCGTCAGCCATGCTTCCCTTTGGGGCTTGGGGCTATTTTATCATTTATCAGATTGCGGATGGGGAGACGGTGGGAAGTAAAGCAGAGGCTACACATATCTTTTTACAGTCCGTTCCCTTTATGTTTTATGCCATTGTGGCCATTGTGATGGCACTGCTGTTTTCACTGGAAAAGCTTCCCAAGCTTGGCCCTATGAAACAGGCATATGAGCTTATGGAAGAGAAAGGTATCCAGATGGGCGAACTTCATGAAGGTGCCCTGGAGGAGGAAGAGGATTTTGACGACACCGATTTGAGAAAACAAAATGTCAGTGTATGGAACCTCATTATTCCTTTGGTGGCCATCATTGTTGCACTCCTTGCCACGGGACTGAATTGTTTCTGGGCATTTGCCATAGCAACAGTGGTAACCGGAGTGCTCTATGTGTTCCAGGGAATCTTTACCATATCTGAGTATGTGCAATGCATTGTGGATGGCTTTATGGACATGGTGGACATGGTTCTCATTTTGATGCTTGGTTATGCTATGCAGGAGTGTATGTATGCCATGGGTATGGAGGATTTTGTGGCAGGTGTTTGCGGCGCAATTCCAATCGCAAGTTTGTTGCCGGCAATCTTCTTTGTGTTCTTCTGCTGCTCAGAGTATCTGTTCAGTTTGAACTACACCCTATACCAGATTGCCATTCCGGTTATGTTGGTGGTGCTTCCACAGGTGGGGGCAAATGTGCCATTGTGTCTGGGAGCCATTATCTCTGCAGGATTGTTTGGAGCGAATGCCTGTGTGGTATCAGACCTTGGGGTTATCTCGGCCAGAGCTTGCGGCGTAACCATCTATGACCAATATCGCACATCACAACCCTATGTGTTGATTGCGGGAGGTATCTCTGCAATCTTGTATTTGATTGCCGGGTTTGTATTCTAGAAACAGGAGGATGAGAAGATGGAAGAGAGAATAAATCGATTTGTGTATGATGTGCCCACAAAGATTTATTTCGGTGAGGGGCAGATTGAGCAGCTTGCCGGAATCATCGGGGAATATGGCAGCCGTGTTCTTCTTGTATATGGTGGAGGAAGCATTAAGCGAAGCGGTATCTACGACAAAGTCATGGAGTTACTGCGAAATGAGCAAATAGACGTGTGGGAACTTTCCGGGGTGGAACCCAATCCCCGCCTTGCCACAGTGTGCCGAGGCGTGGAGATTTGCCGTGAACATGGCATTGAGGTCGTTCTGCCCATAGGGGGAGGCAGTACCATTGACTGTGCCAAAGGAGTGGCAGCAGGGTTTTACCACCAGGGCAGTCCTTGGGATTTGGTGGAGGACAGCAGCCTGATTCAACAGGCTTTGCCTATCGTGGCTGTTTTGACGCTGGCGGCAACCGGATCCGAGATGGACGGAGACGCGGTCATCAGCAATCCGGATACCTGTGACAAGATGGAGATGAATTCCAAGCTTCTCTATCCAAGGGCTTCCATTTTAGATCCGGCTTATACTTATTCTGTGCCGTCCTATCAGACGGCGTGTGGCACGGCGGACATTATGAGCCATGTGATGGAAATCTATCTGGCAGGAAAAGGCGGAAATGAAGTGCAGGATCGGTTTATGGAGGGGCTGTTGTCCACCTGCGTGAAATATGGTCCCATTGCTTGTAGAGAGCCGGAAAACTATGAGGCTCGCGCAAATTTGATGTGGGCATCCAGTTGGGCCATCAATGGATTTATCAGTTGTGGTGTGAATTCCTGTTGGCCCCTTCATGCTATGGAGCATCAGTTGTCAGCATATTATGATGTGACCCATGGACACGGTCTGGCAGTGCTGATTCCCGTGTGGATGGAATACGTGTTAAACGATGAGACGGTGGAGCGTTTTGCCTTATATGGCACCAAGGTGTTTGGCATCCCTGATACCAAGGATTCCTATGAGATTGCCGGACTTGCCATCCAAAAAACCCGGGAAGTCTTTTTGGAGATGGGGTTGTCCCTGACTATGAAAGACTTGGGGATTGCCACAGATGAGTTTTACGAGGATATGGCAATAAAAGCCGCAGACGGGTTGGAAGATGGTGTGGTACCTCTGACCAAGGAGGATGTGATTCGCATTTACCGAAAGGCAGAAACCTCATCATAAACGAGAGTTTATAGAATTCAAATGATTTTCACAAATATTTTCTGATAATAACCAAAACTTAGGTAATATTTCATAAAATGATAAAAGAGGTATTGACTTGTCAGAGAATCAAGTGATAGCATATGCACAGAAAAAGAAGTCAAAGGAGACGAAGACAATTTGTCTCCCTTGACTTCTTTTTTATTACAAATGGAAACAGGAGGAAGTGTTATGAAAGTGAAATGGATGAAAAAAATGGTTGCCCTTATGGCAGTTGGGACAATGGTTCTGACACTTTTTGCAGGTTGTGGAAGCAAAGAGGCAAAGCAGGAGGAGAATCCTGACAGCTTGAATATTATGGTCTGGGAAGGTACATGGTCTGAAGAGATTTTCAAGGACTTTACCAAGGAAACCGGAATTGAGGTAAATATCAGTTATATCGATAACACGGACACCCTGTTATCAAAGCTTGTGGAGGGAAGTGCAGAGTACGATTTGATTGATCTGGAAGGTGCGTATGTACAGTCCTTTGTAGATGGTGAACTCTTGGCAAAGATTGACAAGTCATCGCTGAAGAATCTGTCTAATATCAAAGATGAATATCTGGAAAAGGGACCTATCGGAGATGAGGAAGGAGCATACACCGTTACCAATATGGGACCGGGATATACCTCCGTTGTTTACAACAAAGAGACCTGCCCTGTTGAGATTCACAGTTTGAAGGATTTGGCAGACCCGGCTTTGAAGGGACAGATTGCTATGGTGAATTCCACCATTTCTCTATACGGTGCAGCCTTGGTTGCTTGCGGATATGAAGCAAACTCTACCGATGAGGCTGAGATGAAAGAGGCAAATGATTTGTTAAAAGAAATCAAGAAGAACGTTAAGGCATTTGTAGGTGAGACAGCGGTATCCGTGCTGGAGAACGGAGAATGTTCCGTTGCACTTTGCTGGGATTATATGACTCTTTGCAACGACAACAAGGAGAACTGGGATAAATTCGAGATGGTAGAACTGGAAGACGGATGTGAACAGTTTATTCAGTACTGGGCAATTCCTTCATCATCCACCAAGCAGGCAGCAGCCACACAGTTAATCGATTTTCTCCTTCGTCCGGAGGAAGCGTCAAAGAGTTATGTGGAGTACGGCGGTAATCCAAACCTGAAAGAAGATGTGTTAGCAGACTATGTGCCACAGGATTACTACGAGAATCCGTCCTTTGCAAAATACGATGCAGTCTACGACAAGTCATGGAACGTGGCAGTAGATGATGAACAGATTAGTCTGATGGATACTTACTACACCGAGCTCATGGGAAATTAAGAGAAAGGATTAAGATATTATGAAAAAAATAGAAGTCATTACAAGACCGGAGAAGCTGGTTGGTTTAAAGGAAATTTTTGCCACTCATCACTGTCAGGGTATGACCTGCATTTCCGTTATGGGATGTGGGCGACAGAAAGGGTATCTGCCGGAGATGAATTTTACAGGGGATGACATTAACCTGTTGCCAAAGATTATGGTGTTTGTTGTCTGTGAAGACGAACAGACAGAGGAGATTCTTGCTGATATTGCTACTGCCATCGGCACAGGGAAAAACGGCGACGGTAAAGTCTTCGTCACGGATGTGCTGGATGCTATGCGAATCCGTACAAATGAGCGTGGACACGACGCACTATAAAAGGATAAGGAGTAGCGGGATATGAGTAAACCAATTGTTTCTTTAGTGAATGTTGAAAAGTGGTATGGTGAAAACCATGTGGTAAAAAATATGAACATCAACATTGCCGAGGGGGAGTTTCTCACATTGCTGGGGCCCTCCGGCTGCGGTAAAACCACCACACTTCGGATGATATCCGGATTTGAACTTCCCACATCCGGGGTGATTAAGGTGGAGGGAGAGAGCGTAGAGAAGAAGGAACCTTATCAGAGAAACGTCAATACGGTGTTTCAGAACTATGCCTTGTTTCCCAATATGAATGTTTACGACAACGTGGCATATGGTCTGAAAGTCAAGAAAGTGCCAAAGGATGAAATCCATGAACGGGTTACGAAGATGCTGAAATTAGTACAGTTGGAGGGCTTTGAGAAGCGTCGTGTGAATCAGATGTCAGGTGGACAGAAGCAACGTGTGGCCATTGCCAGGGCCCTGATTAACAGCCCAAAGGTACTGCTTTTGGACGAGCCTTTGGGGGCACTGGACTTGAAACTTAGAAAACAGATGCAGATTGAGTTGAAGCGTCTGCAGAAAAAGCTGGGTATCACTTTTGTCTATGTCACCCATGACCAGGAAGAGGCCCTTACCATGAGTGATCGCATTGCCATTATCAATCAGGGGATTTTGGAACAAATCGATACGGCCTACAATATTTATGAACATCCGAAGACAAGATTTGTGGCTGGATTTATCGGGGAATCCAATATCATAGATGCGGTGGTCATCAGCGAAAAGGACGGCTGCTATACCCTGGGTACGGAAGTGGGTAATGTGCTTGGACAGACAGAGAATGAAAAGCTTGCTGTGGGAGATTCTGTGGCTATTTCCGTGCGACCGGAGAATATGCTTTTTTCCCAGACTCCGGTGGAGGGATTCCGCTTGAAGGCTATGGTGAAGGAGCACATTTATGTGGGAAATCTCATCAAGATGATTCTAACCTTAAATGACGGCACAGAGATTAAAATCAATCGTTTCCGGGCCGAGGATCTTGCCCGGGTGGGAGAGATGGTATATCTCTACTGGGAGTTGGAAAAAGGCGTTATCCTGAAGGATAAAAAGATAATCGACACAGATTCTGCAAGGGATATTCAGGGAGGTGACCCGGATGAAGAAGAGTAGAAAGGAAACCACATTTAAAGCCCGGCTTTCATCCTTTCTCATGTGTGCACCCATAACCATATGGTCAGTTCTTTTTATTCTGTTACCCGTTGCTATGCTTGTGGTTATGAGCTTTATGACAAAGGGACCTCTGGGAAGGGTGGTGTATTCCTTTACCCTGGAAAACTATACAGAGATATTGAAGCCGGTCTATGCGGAAGTGGTAAAGCAGTCGTTGGTAATTGCTGTGTGGACAACGGCCTTAACCGTACTGCTGGGATATCCTTTGGCGGCTTTTATTGCCAATGTGAAAAAGAAGACCTCCGGTGTGCTTACGGTCTTGCTGATGTTGCCCTTGTGGGTGAGTGGATTGGTCATTCTTTACAGCTTTGTGGTCTTGCTAAATACATCGGGAACCATCAATACCATTCTGATGAACCTGCATCTTATAAAGGAGCCTTTGGAATTGCTCTATAATAACTTTGCGGTTGTTGTGGGTATGATCTATATGTTCTTGCCCTTCGCGGTATTGCCCATGTATTCCTCCATTGAGAAGTTGGACAAGGGATTGATTGAGGCGTCCAAGGATCTGGGTGCCGGACCGGTGGTGACCTTCTTTAAGGTGACATTGCCGTTGACATCCCCGGGAATTTTTGCGGCAGTAATTTTGACCTTTATCCCGTGTATCGGATATTACATGGTAACAGATATGCTGGGAGGCGGAACTTCTATGATGGTAGGTAACCTGATTTATCGTCAGTTTACCATTGCCAGAAACTGGCCTTTCGGTGCGGCGCTGTCTGTGATTTTGGCAGTGATTATTCTGCTGATGGTTTTGATTTACACCAAGTTGGGTGGAGATTTGGATGATTTGGGGGCATAGCGTATGGAAAAGAAGAATAGAAAGAAAAATGCATATGTAACCTTGGCGAGAGTGTATGCCATTATATTGTTTGTGTTTATCTACGCCCCTGTAGTGCTTATGATTGCCTTTTCCTTTAACGACAGTCGGGCCAATGTGGTGTGGTCAGGATTTACCTTAAAATACTATGCGAAACTGTTCCACGATTCCGGCATTTGGAAGGTATTCGGAATCACTGTGTTTGTGGCAGTGATTTCCACCATTCTGGGTGTTTTCGTGGGAACCACCGGAGCCGTGGGACTGACAAATGCCAAGTTCAAGGGAAAGAAGCTGATTACCAACTCTATTTATTTTCCCATTGTTATTCCGGAAATTGTTTTGGCAGTATCACTGCTCCTTACCTTTAAGATTCCCGGTATCGCTATGAGTTTGGTAACGGTTATTATCGGTAATACCACCTTAATTCTGCCCTATATCTATATTACGGTAAAAGCCAGATTGGTAGGTATGGATCCCAGTGTGGAGGAGGCTTCTCTGGATCTGGGAGCGGACAGAGTGTACACATTTTTGCACATTACACTGCCGGCCATTATGCCGGGTGTTGTTTCCGGGGCGTTTATGGGATTTTCATTGGTACTAGACGATTTGATTGTCACCAGTTTTCTGGCAAACGCAGAGACCACAACCTTGCCAATGAAGGTTTACTCTATGATTAAAAAGGGAATTTCCCCGGAAATCAATGCATTGACAACAATCATTTTTGCAGTATGTGCAGTGGGGTTATTGGTTTACCTTTTAAAATGGGCTCTGGATGTCTACAAAGAAAAGAAGGCCAAGGCCAATGCACTTCTGTAAATGGCGGGACCGGGATGGGAGGATAATTATGGCTGATACAAGAATTGATTTTTTATACTTAAATGAGCAGGATATGATAAAAGCAGGGGTGTTGGATGCCGGACATTGCGTGGACACTATGGAGGAAGTGCTCTCCCTTTTGGGAAAGGGAGATGTACTTATGGGCGGAAAAAACAAAAGAGAGCATGGTATCCAATTGATTTTCCCCAAGGAGTCGCCCATTGCTGACTTTCCTTTGGAAGATGCCAGAGACCGGCGATTTATGGCAATGCCGGCCTATTTAGGTGGGAGATTCCATCTGGCCGGGGAAAAGTGGTATGGCTCCAACGGGCGAAATACGGCAAAGGGGCTGCCTCGATCTATCCTTATGGTGACTCTAAATGATGTGGAGACGGGACAGCCATTGGCCTATATGTCTGCAAATCTTCTCAGTGCCATGCGTACCGGGGCAGTGCCCGGGGTTGTGGCGAAGCATTTGTCCGTAAAGAATCCCAAGGTGATTTCTCTGCTGGGGCCGGGGGTTGTGAATAAAACCTGTCTGATGGCATACATGTCTCAGTTTGATACGGTCACAACCATTAAGGTCAAGGGCAGTTCTGCCACTTCCAAGACTGCTCAAGAAATGAAATCCTTTATACAGGAAAAGTACCCGCAAATTCAGAATATTGTGCTGTGCGATACCTTGGAGGAGGCTGTGCGGGATGCAGACATTATCAGCGAGGCCACCTCTGTGATGAATCGACAGTGGCCTGTGATACAGCCGGAGTGGATTAAGCCGGGATGCCTGATTATTTCTTCAGGTACTATGGATATCGGGGATGAAGATTTTTTGCTGAAGCATGTGCGAAAGATTGTGGACAATTACGGCATGTACGAAGAGTACCTAAATATCTATCAGGAATATGATGAGGATGGCAATCGTCTCCCCAACGGAACACCGGGTATGTACTATGCAAATATGGTAAATGACGGATTGATTGACAGAGACGATGTGACGGAGATGGGAGAGATTTTGCTGGGAGAGAAGCCCGGCAGGAAGAGTGATGACGAAATTATTGTCGTCAGTGTGGGAGGTATGCCTATTCTGGATGTGGGATGGGGATATGAGTGTTACCGAAAGGCCACGGAACTCGGTATTGGAACAAAACTCAATCTTTGGGATGAGCCATATCTGTGTTAGAGGATTTTTATGGGGAAGAAAGTTACCATACCCTATTGCCTTTTGCAGACAGGATATTGGGCGCTGGCAGCCGTGGCTATGGCGTATACCACTCCGATTCTTCAGGCAAAGGGCTATAGCGGGACGGAAATTGGACTACTCAGTGCCATCAAATACGGTTCTGTTCTGGGCTTTCAGATGGTGCTGGGAAGCTTTTCTGATAAAAATGCAAAAAAGATACCTCTGAAGTATCTCATTATCATTCTTACAGTGGTAAGTATGGTGTTTACTTATGTATTTTGGCGAAGTGAGTACAATATGGCTCTGGCAGTTGTAATCTTTGTGATTTTCGGTGCCACCATCAACTGTGCCCTGGCTCTGGTGGATTCTCTCTCCATTCAATATATGAATCATGGGTATTCCTTAAACTATACAGTTTCCAGAGGGTGTGGGTCTCTGGCGTGGGCAATCTTTTGCGTGGTAGCAGGAGGGATTTCCGACAGGTTCGGCTGTAACCAGATTCTTTTGTTTCAACTACTTATGAGCGCTGTGTTTATCTTCATCGCTGCCATCACACCCAAGGTGGATTTTTCCGGAGAAGAACAGATATCAGAGAAAAAGGAGGATGAAGTACATACCACCGGTTACCTCCTGAGACATTACCCTAAATTTCTTTTGTTTTTGCTGGCTGTTATGATCATTTTTATGGGGTATAACATGAATGCCATGTTTATGGTGAATCTGATCCAAGAACTGGGAGGAAATGACTTTGACTACGGGGTGGCACAGTTTGTTCTGGCGCTGGCGGAGATACCGGTGGCTCTGTGGTTTTATCATATCCGAAAGCATATGAAACTGGATACCCTAATGATTGTGTGTGCGTTGTTTTGCACCCTGCGCGCAGCGGGAACAGCCTTTGCAACCACCACCACCGGATTGATTCTGGCCCAGGGATTGGAACTCTTTGGGCTGAGCATCTTTTATGCCGGAGGAGTGTTTTATGTTATGGATCAGGTGCCGGCGGCAGATTGTGTCAAAGGTACGTCGCTGATGAATCTGGCAGGTATGGGCTTGGGAGAAATGCTGGGAAGTATTCTTTGTGGCTATCTCAAGGATACTTGGGGCCTTCATTTTGTGATGAATGCCAGTGTGGCAGTCAGTGCCATCGGTATTTTGCTTATGTTTCTTATGACAAGGGCGGCGGCCCGGAACAACTGAAGAGACAGGCCAATGGGGACGGGTACCAATGGCTCCAACTTGTTGGATGCCAGCTGGTACCCGTCCCTTCATTGGCCTGCCCCTCGGTGGCTCTATTCATTTATCCCCGATTCATATTGGCACGCTTGCGCATGGTTGGGTCTAAGATGCGCTTACGGATGCGAAGACTCTCAGGAGTCACCTCCAAAAGTTCGTCCGTATCGATGAAATCCAGGGCCTGCTCCAGGCTGAGTATACGTGGCGGAACAAGTGTTAACGCTTCATCCGCAGAAGAAGAACGAGTATTTGTCAAATGTTTCTTCTTACATACATTTAACTCGATGTCTTCCTGACGGGAGCAGGAGCCGATAACCATACCGGCGTATACTTTTTCTCCCGGCCCGATAAACAGGGTTCCACGGTCCTGAGCAGAGAAGAGACCATATGCTACAGACTCTCCCGTCTCAAATGCAATCAGTGACCCCTGCTTACGATAAGCAATGTCACCCTTGTATGGCTCATATCCCTCGAAGATAGTATTGATGATACCATTACCCTTGGTGTCTGTCATGAATTCTCCTCGATAGCCGATAAGACCGCGAGAAGGAATCAAGAATTCAATACGAGTGTAACCGCCGGTGATGGGAGTCATGTTCTGCAATTCACCCTTGCGCTGGCTTAATTTCTCAATGACAGAACCGGTAAATTCATCCGGAACATCTACATAAGCACGCTCCATAGGCTCAAGCTTCTTGCCGTTCTCGTCGGTATGATACAATACCTCGGCCTTGGAAACGGCGAATTCAAAGCCCTCTCGGCGCATATTCTCAATCAAAACAGACAGGTGCAGTTCTCCACGGCCGGAAACCTTATAGCTGTCCGGGGAATCTGTCTCCTCCACCCGAAGGGATACGTCTGTGTTTAATTCTTTGAAAAGACGGTCACGGATGTGACGGGAGGTGACGAATTTACCCTCCTGTCCCGCCAGAGGACTGTCATTTACCATAAAGTTCATGGAGATGGTGGGCTCCGAAATCTTCTGGAAAGGAATAGCCTCCGGATTCTCCGGATCACAAATGGTATCACCGATATGTATGTCTGCGATACCGGAAATGGCAACGATGGAGCCGATGTTGGCTTCGTTCACATCCACCTTCTCCAAGCCGTCAAACTCGTATAACTTGTTGATTCGTACTTTTCGCATTTTGTCAGGCTCGTGAGCGTTGACAACAGCCACCTCCTGATTGATTTTCAGGGAGCCGTTATCCACCTTGCCAATACCGATACGGCCCACATATTCGTTGTAATCGATGGTACTGATCAGCACCTGTGTGCTGGCTTCCGGGTCGCCGGTCGGTGCAGGAATATAGTCGATGATGGTCTCGAAGAGAGCCGTCATATCCTTTTTCTCATCATCCAGAGACAGCACTGCAAAGCCTTCCTTGGCGGAGGCGTATACAAATGGGCAGTCTAACTGTTCGTCGGATGCATCCAAATCCATAAACAATTCTAACACTTCATCAATGACATCATCGGGACGAGCTTCCGGACGGTCAATCTTGTTGATGCACACAATAACCGGTAAATCCAGATCCAGTGCCTTCATCAACACGAACTTGGTCTGTGGCATAGCCCCCTCAAAGGCATCCACTACCAAAACAACTCCATTTACCATCTTCAGCACTCGCTCTACCTCTCCGCCGAAATCCGCATGGCCGGGGGTGTCAATGATGTTAATCTTGGTATCTTTATAATAAACGGCTGTGTTTTTGGACAGAATGGTGATACCCCGCTCCCGCTCGATATCATTGGAGTCCATCACACGCTCTGCCACTTCCTGGTTTGCGCGGAACACACCGCTCTGCTTTAGCAGCTCGTCCACCAGTGTGGTTTTTCCATGGTCTACATGGGCGATAATAGCAATGTTTCGAATGTCTTCTCTTGCCTGTTTCATAAATATCCTTCTTTCACTTCCTATTTAATGCATACCAAAATAGTTTACCACAATTTTTTGGATTTACAAGTTTATCGACAAAATGGGAAGTTCTTTTTGAAGTGCAAATGATACAACTTAGAAAAAGGAAAAAGAAAAAAGAACCAAAAGAAGGGAGAAACAAAAATGGCAGATAAAGTGCTAGAAAACAACCAGGTATCGATTGTAGGAGAGATTGTATCAGAATTTCAGTACAGTCATGAAGTGTACGGAGAGGGCTTTTTTATTGTTGAGGTGGCGGTGAACCGTTTGAGCAACTATGCGGACTACATCCCGCTTATGGTGTCTGAGAGGCTTATTGACACCAGCCAGAATTATATTGGGGAAAAGATTCATGTGACGGGACAATTTCGTTCCTACAATCGTCATGAGGAGACAAAGAATCGCCTGATTCTCTCAGTTTTCGTGAGAGAGTTGGAGTTTGTGGATGATATGTGGGAGTGCGATGAGGAGGAAATCAAGAGCAACTATATTACCTTGGATGGTTACGTATGCAAGGCACCTGTTTATCGAAAAACTCCGCTGGGGAGAGAGATTGCCGATCTTTTGGTGGCTGTAAATCGCTCCTATGGAAAGTCGGATTATATTCCTTGTATCTGTTGGGGGAGAAATGCCAGATACGCTACCAGCTTTGAGATTGGAAGTCATGTGTGTGTCATCGGTCGAATTCAGAGCAGGGAATATGTAAAGAAACTGTCCGAGGATGAGGCGGAGCGTCGTATTGCATACGAAGTATCTGTCTGCAAGATAGAAGAATTGGACTGATTTGCCATAATTGCAAAATTGTGGTATGATTTGCCCACGTTGTGCGATTATGGCACAAAGGAGGGTATATGGAAAAAGGAAGTATTCAGATTTATTACGGAGAGGGTCGAGGAAAGTCCTCAGCAGCTCTGGGAAATGCGATTCGAAGCGCGGGAGATGGTAAGAGTGCCTATGTCGTGCAGTTTATGAAGGGTCAGTTGAATAGTGAATTTTTAAAGAGATTGGAGCCGGAAGTGAAGGTGTTCCGCTTTGAGCGGTGTGCAGAGGGCTTCGATGCCATGAGCGAGGAAGAAAAACAGGAACAGAAAATGAACATCCAGAACGGATTGAATTTTGCAAAGAAAGCGCTGGTGACAGGGGAATGCGATCTTCTGGTGTTAGATGAAGTTCTTGGTTTGGTGGAAGAGGGCATGTCCACAGTGGAACAAATTGTGGAGATTTTGCGTGCCAAGTCTTTATATACAGACGTGATTTTGACAGGACGCAATTGTCCGGAACAAATATATCAGATGGCAGACAGTGTGCTTAACATTGTGCCGGAAAAAACAGAATAACATTTATACAAGAGCCATCGGCAGTGTTTTCTCGGCCGGTGGCTCTTTTGTCGCTTTTTTGGAAATGGGATTCCAAATGCAGGGCATTGACAAGAAAATCCCATAATGATATAGTTTATGAGTAAATATGAAGGTAGAGGTTGCGTAAATCATTAGTATTCCACAGGATGTGGCAGACACAGATGATGGTGGAGGAAAGGGAGGCACGCCGAAAGGACACATAATCTGCGGATGTGTACTTG
>JAQXIY010000044.1 GCA_029008035.1 Lachnospiraceae bacterium | reverse complement strand
TACGGATATGCGAGCACTATGTGTATAGGGAATTTAAGAAGTGGAACAGAAAGCTTATCACATTACCTCCGGAATAAGGATAAGGAATCTTTATATAAAGCACTTCATTTTTTTGGTATTATTATAATTTTTGCAATCGGAGCCGGAATCGGTGGAGTTCTATCTAATATCTGGGGTATAAAAACGATTTTGGTCTCTGCAATACTCTTAACTTTCGTTATTGTAATGATGATCAAGGAGTACCGGTAAATTTCAATTTTTAGTGATAACGCGAAGGGAAAAATGAAAAGGATTTATTGTTGGGAACTTTGGTTCTTTACATTTTTTTGATTATTCCATTTACATCGCATATGGGGATTGTTTGATAGAGAATCATATGAAAAATAAAGGGGGAAAAGAATTGAAAAAACAACTTACTTTAAAAGATAAGATTAATCTGGAAGGCAATTTTAATACATCAGATAAATCTAGAAATGCCTTTATGCTAAAGGGAAATTTGGCCCGGGAGGGATATGACTGGTGGTGGCACAGTTTTACCGGAATCAACGAGAAGACAGGGGAAGAAAAGGCATTTTTTATCGAATTTTTCACCATCAACCCAGCCCTAGGTGAGGATGCACCTGTTTTTGGTCAATTGCCAGAGAATAAGGAAAAGGGAATAAAACCGTCCTACATGATGGTAAAGGCAGGCGCTTGGGGGCAAGATGCGAGACAGTTACATAGATTTTTTGGATGGAATGATGTTTCCATAAAAGAGGATGCTCCATATGAAATAAGTGCAGATGATTGCTTTTGCAGTGAAACCTATACAACGGGATGCATTCATATTTCAGAGGAAGATAATTTGGCTCACCCAGAGTGGATGTGCGATAGTGGCTCTATGAATTGGAAGCTTTCCATAGACAAACAAGTGGCATTCAACGTTGGTTATGGAGCGGGAAAGGCATTAAGAGATGCCGAAGCCTTTGAAATGTATTGGCACGCGGAGGGGATGAAGACAGCCTTCGACGGAGAGGTTATTTTCTGCGGTGAGCGATACGTGATAGATAGAGAGAAATCCTATGGATATTCTGACAAGAATTGGGGAATGAATTTTACTTCTCCTTGGGTATGGATATCCTCAAATCATATCCGCAGTAAAATCACCGGACAATGGTTGACAGATACGGTATTTGATATAGGAGGCGGCAGACCCAAAATCGGACCGGTTAGCCTGGAGGGGAAACTACTCAGCGCCATGTGGTATGAGGGAGAACCCTTTGAATTTAATTTCTCCAAGTTTTGGACATTGACCAAAACGAAGTTTGATTGTAAGGAAACAGAAAAAGAGATTATTTGGAAAATCGTCCAGACAACGCCTATTGCAAAAATGGAAACAAAACTATCCTGCAAAAAGAGTGATATGTTGTTGGTAAATTATGAAGCACCGGACGGAAGCAAAAAGCATACCCGTTTGTGGAACGGGGGTAACGGTGTGGGGCGAATTAAGCTGTACAAAAAGGAAGTTACGTTTAAGGATGATGCAGCAAAGCATGTCATTTCTAGAAAATGGTCTTTGGTAGATGATATGGAAGTGTTCAATGCCGGCTGTGAGTATGGTGTGTATGAAGAATAAATATCAAAACACAATATACGCCATCGGTGGCGGAGACCCCACACTGGTGGGATTTGTTATGGGACTGGCAACATTTGATCTCCTTATTTATTTTTGTAGATGGCAATAATGATGATTGCCACAGAAGAAATAAGTAAGGAGATTTTTTTGTTATGAACAGCTTCAGGATATGTTTCCTTCGGAGCAAAGAGCAACCCTTGTTTCTATGAATTCCTTTACCTATTCGGCGCTTATGATTATGATGTCACCACTGGCTGAATATTTCTTTGTCCGATGGTAGGAAACTGCTATCAGATTTTTTGACATTTTTCCGGGGGAAAAGTATAGTAGTAGTAGCAGAAAATGATATGAGAAGGATGAGACGATGAAGGATTATATTACAACTTATACCAAGAAACATATTACGGTTATGGATCCGAAGCCGGAGGACATTGACATCAACGACATTGGTCATGCCCTTTCTATGCTCACCAGAGCACACGGACACTTTGGTCAGTTCTATTCCGTGGCACAGCATTCTGTTGGATGCGCCACGGAGGCTATCGAGCGGGAATACAGCAACCGGGTGGTTTTGGCCTGCCTGTTGCACGACGGCAGCGAGGCTTATTTATGTGATATTCCAAGACCTTTGAAGAAACAAATGCCTCAATATATAGAGGCAGAAGAACGGATGCAGAATATGATATTCCAAAAATTTCTGGGAAGCCCGTTGACGGAGGAAGAGGAAAAGCAGGTGAAGGCCATAGACGATGCCATTTTGTTTCACGAGTTTAAGTTTTTTACGGGAGAGGAATTGGACTTGCCGGAGCACGAGTTAAAGACAAGACCCGGCTTTCACACCAGACCGTTTTCCGATGTGGAGGAGGAATTCCTTCTGATGTTCCATCGCCTGATGAATGTGTTGGGAAATGAATAATCTTTTGGAAACTCTGTAACCGGGAAACGGCATGGGATGGAGGAATACAGGATGGGAATGATGAATGAAATGGGATTACAGATGCCCCAATTATTTGGTGCGATTCAAATAGTGGGAATTGTGATACCTATTATCAGTATTGTAATTATTATGCAAAAAGAACAGTCTAAGGCAGCTACATATCTGATGTTGGCTGAACTTAGCTGCGTCATGATGAACGCCTCATACCTGTTGATTTTGCGTTCGGCATTACATGATATGGCTATGCTGGCGTATAAGATACAGTATCTTTCTATTTCGTTCTTTTACTTTTTCTTCATCCTATTTGTGATTTCCTATCTGCGGGTTCGATTGCCCAAATTTTTGCTTTGGATATGGCCTGTTTATGAATTGTTTGAGCTTCCTATGATGTGGGCTGAGAGAGATGAACCCCAAATGGGGATGGGCGATTTTCAATTTGGAATGGATGAACGATTGGGCATCAATCAGATTAGACCGGAAGGGAATGTGTACTTCTACATCCGCATGGGCTTTATCGGGACGGTGCTTGTGCTGATGATGATTTATACCCTGTACCGCTTTTTTGCAACCCGCAACAAGGCGGAGCGCCGAAACCTGATATACCTTTTGCTGAACCAATTGGTTATTCTTGTGACTATGCTCTATTGGGAAGTGTTTGACACTTCCTATGACCTTGCGCCTATCGGAGCCTCTATTGCGGTCTGTGCTCTCACATTCAGCATTATCAGGGGAGGATTCTTCTCGGTTACGGATCAGGGAAGAGCCTGGGTGTTTGAACATATTCAAGATGTCTTTGTGGTGGCGGATAAGGAGTATGGCTATCTGGACGCCAATGGATATGCGAAGGAACTTTTCCCGGAATTGAAGTCCATGAAAAAGAATCAGTTGCTGTCCGGTCGCATCTTAGATATGTTTTTGAGCCATGATGCGGAAGTTGAAATTGACGGGCGCTATTTTGAGCGGGAAGTATCTATTCTGGAGCAGGGCAAAAAGAAAAGAATAGCGGGTTATAGTCTCATTTTGATGGATGTAACTCGGCAAAAACAACTGATACAGGCGGCTGAGGAAGCCAATGAGGCAAAGAGTGCATTCCTCTCCAATATGAGTCATGAGATTCGCACCCCTATGAACGCCATCGTCGGAATGAGCGAAATGTTGCACAGGAGTGAATTGGATGATGCCCAGAGGGCTTATGTAGAGAATATTCAGATGTCAGGAAATTCCCTGCTGGGAATTATCAACGATATCTTGGATTTTTCTAAGATTGAGTCCGGGAAAATGGAGTTGGTCGAGAGTGAATATGAGCCCATGTCCATGTTTAGCGATTTGGGAATGATGTTTCTGACCCGAATTGATGACAAGCCGGTGGAATTACTTTTTGACATTGATTCCAAACTTCCAACCAGATTATATGGAGATGGCCTGCGGGTACGTCAGGTTGTCATCAATATTTTAAACAATGCAGTGAAATTTACCGAAGCGGGATTTGTGAAAATGCAGTTGACTGTCCAAGAGATGGTTGGTAATGACATTACGATTCTGTTTGAAATAACCGACAGCGGCCAAGGAATCCGTAATGAGGATTTACATAAGCTGTTTCACTCCTTTTCACAGGTGGATAGCAAAAAGAACCACTCCAAAGAGGGTACAGGTTTAGGCTTGGCTATCTCCAAACAATTGGTTGAAATGATGGGCGGAACCATAGGGGTACGCAGTGAGTATGGCAAGGGCAGTTGTTTTTATTTTACGATTCACCAAAAAGTTGTTAACAGAGCCTATGCAGCTACGATAAAAACAAATGAACTGAGATTGGCAGAAGGCGAGACAGCGGCTATGGCGGAATCTATACGGGTGGCCGGTGTTTTTGCTGAGGATACGCTGCTGGATATGTTGGAAAAACTGGTGAAGGAATATCATCTTGTGATGGTGAATCCGGAAGAAGGGCAGACAGTAGATTACATTTTTACGGACACAAAGACCTTTGCAGAGAAACAGAATGCCCTATTCGCAATGGTGGATGATTTACAACGCATATGTGTGCTGCAGAATCCTATGCAGGAGCAGTTCACGGATGGACGTGTGACGGTGATGAACAAGCCGTTATATTCCTTGAATTTTTGTCAGGCTATCAACAGGGAAAAGCAGGCCGGATTTTTGGGCTCCTTTGGTGAGTTGAATTTCAAAGCGCCGGATGCCAGAATTTTGTTGGTGGATGACAACGAGATGAATCAAAAGGTGGTCATAGGTTTACTGGAACCTTTAGAGATGCAGATTGATACGGCCGACAATGGAAAAGAAGCATTGGAGATGCTGCGATGCAGCGAATACGATCTTGTGTTTATGGACCATATGATGCCGGTGATGGATGGCGTGGAAGCAACCAAAACGGTGCGGGCATGGCCGGAAGAGAAATACCATACCTTGCCTATTGTCGCTTTGACGGCAGGGGCAATGTCGGAAGACAAGCAGGAGTACCGGGAGGCCGGGATGAATGATTTTGTGGCAAAGCCCATTGAAATCAAACAAATTTGTGCCAAGTTGAAACAATACCTGCCATCGGAAAAGTTGATTAAGACAAAAGATGTCGTGGTTGAACAGCATAATGAGGAGGAACTGCCACAGATTCAGGGGCTCAATGTTTCGGAAGGTGTCAAAAATTGTGGTAATGTGAACTTGTATGTAAGTCTTTTGGGAGACTACTACAAGTTGATTGACGCGAAAGCTCACAAGATTGAGCAATGCCTTGCAGACGATATGATAAGAGATTTTACCGTTGAGGTACACGCTTTGAAGAACACCTCTCGCATGATTGGGGCTATGGAATTGTCCGAGGATTTCCTTGCATTGGAACGATTAGGAAACCAAGAGGATTTGACACAACTTCAGCTAAAGACACCGACGGTGCTGGAGCGATATCGGGAGTATAAAACTGTGTTACAATCTTATGGAACGGTGGATGATGCCAATCTAAAAGATGCGCCCACAGAGGTTCTTGTTGACATTTTGGTAAAAATGCGTGATGCTATGGACGGATTTGATACGGATGGGGTGGATGAGGCGATGGCTGAATTGGAACAATACCGTATGCCGGAAGGACTGGAATCCAGCAGGGAGGAATTGCGGGTATATGTGGCGGATATTGCTATGGAGGATGTCATGCAGACCTGTGATGATATGATAGATTTTTTGAAAAGGTAGGAAACCGGTATGGAAATGGTAAAGATTGCAATTTTATCCGGGAATCAAGGATATATGATGATGTCTCTCAGGGATAAGATAGAGGAAGCCGGCTTTGAGACGGTGACCATCGGCGCGGACATCAAAGAAATCTCACAGGAGACGGGAGTGGGAGCATATCTTGTGTACTGTGACGAGGAACTATTGAGACAGCAGCGGGCATTGACATTCTTAAAAGATTGTTGTGCTGAGTCCGGCATACCCATTTTTGTCATTGGCAATCGGGAGGAGATGGACAAGCTTCACGCCTATCTCAGCAATCATTTGATTGTTCGAGAATTTGAGAGACCGGTGAATTCCAATGAACTGGTGGAAGTCATCCGAGTGTATATGGAAAAGTTTGGCTCTCAAACCAAGAAAAAAATTTTGGTAGTGGATGACTCCGGTGCAATGTTGCGAAATGTGAAAGGTTGGCTGGGAGATAAATATCAGGTGATACTGGCCAATTCAGGAGCTATGGCAATCAAATATTTGGCTACCAGTCGCCCGGATTTGGTGCTTTTGGACTATGAGATGCCTATAGTAGACGGGAAAAAGGTGTTTGAAATGATTCGCAATGAGAGCGAGTTTCAGGATGTGCCTGTTATCTTTTTGACCGGCAAGGATGACAGGGAGAGTGTGATGCAGGTGATGGCCTTAAGGCCAGAGGGATATTTGCTCAAGACTATGGAGCCCGGCAAGATTATTGAAGAGGTGGATGCTTTTTTTGAGCGCCAGAAATTTAAAGCCATATAGGCTGGAAGCCAATAGGGACGGATACTAATGGCATTCTGATGTGTCCCTAATGGTACGCATATCTGTCCCCAATGGTAAAATGTTTCTGAGTCTGGAAAAATTCTTTGGGATAATGTAATTGACGAATAATTTGTGCCAATGTGGTCTACAATTGTGAAGAATATTTTATGGCGTCTTTGTCTGGTATATCAGGCAAAGGCGCTTTTTGTATGCTTCTAATCAATGTCGCATATGTTGCATATACCAGCCATGTATAAGGCGTTGGGGGCATATCTGTTTATTCTTTGCTCTCGTGCCCCGCTTTATTCCGTATCACTTATGCTTAAGCCATAATTTTTCCATTTGGTGGGGCACAGAGAGTAATTTTGTTGTGCTATGCCCCGTTATGCATACATTTCAACATATCAGATATACCAAAGCGGGGTATAGAATACAATTTTGCTCCCATATGCCCATAAAACACTTATTTTGTCAATCAAACCTTTCTCTTGCTGGGCATAACAAGCTATTTCCTCCCAAGATGCCCCTCTACTCCAAAACGAAGTCGTACTGGGTGCATATTAACACACATTGCCAAAGAGTTAATCTGCCCCCGAGGGACGTAAAGTCGCCAGGCTACAGACAAAACCAGACAACAGAGCCAATAGGGACAGACCTGGGTGCCATCGGGGACACATCTGCATGCCAGTAGTGACTGTCCCTAATGGCTCCAAAAAAAATAAAGGAAATTGGAAGAGCATCCGTAAGTATAATAATGAGAGTGTTGTATTTTAATGAAAGGAACCCTATATGACCATTCGAGAAACAATTGAGGATATGGAGAGAAAGAACCTCAGTCCTTATGCCACATTAAGTGAAAATTCTCGGGGGAGAGATGTGGATGAGCCCCAGTGCGACATCCGTCCCCTGTTTCAAAGAGACAGGGACCGTATTCTTCACTGCAAGGCGTTTCGCCGATTGAAGAATAAGACCCAGGTGTTTTTGACACCTAAGGGGGATCACTATCGCACCAGAATGTCTCACACCCTGGAGGTGTCCCAGAATGCAAGAACCATTGCCAAAGCCCTTCGTCTCAATGAGGACTTGGTGGAGGCCATTGCACTAGGCCACGATTTGGGCCACACACCATTTGGCCATGCGGGAGAGCGCACTTTAGATGGGCTCTGCCAAGGGGGATTTGTACATAGCGACCAAAGTGTTCGCATCGTAGAGAAGTTAGAAAAAGACGGACAGGGACTGAACCTCACATGGGAAGTGCGAGACGGAATCAAGAATCACCAGTCCAACACTCTGCCGGCTACACCGGAGGGGAAGATTGTTCGCCTGTCTGATAAGATTGCCTACATCAACCACGATATTGATGATGCCATCCGAGGTTGTATTCTCACGGAGGATGACATTCCTACGGAATTACGTAAGACCTTGGGATACACCACCAGAGAACGGCTGGACAACCTCATTCACGACGTGGTGATGAACAGCCTTCACAACATCGACGTGATGGATAAGGAGTGCCGCAACGATTTAGAGCCGGTGGCAATGTCTCTTGAGATGGAACAGGCCATGTTCGAACTGAGAAAGTTCATGTATGACAATGTATACAAGAATCCGGTGGCAAAAGCAGAAGAAGCCAAGGCACAGCGAATGTTGAGCCAGCTTTTTGAATATTATATGGAACATTTAGATGAGATACCTACCAAGTACAGGCGTATGGTGGAACAGGAAAATGAGCCTCTTGACCGGGTGGTCTGTGACTACATTTCCGGCATGACAGACCAGTATGCTGTTATGAAGTTCAATGAACTCTTTATGCCTCTGGCGTGGCAGGTGGACGGGATTTAGGAGGAACTATGCCCTTTTATTCTGACGATATCATTGAAGAGGTGCGTTCCAGAAATGACATCGTGGATGTGATATCACAATATGTGCATTTACAAAAAAAAGGCGCGTCCTACTTTGGACTTTGCCCTTTTCATAGTGAAAAAACAGGTTCCTTTTCCGTGACACCAAGCAAGCAGATGTACTATTGCTTCGGCTGCGGAGCAGGGGGGAATGTGTTTACCTTTTTGATGGAGTATGAGAATTTCACCTTTTCGGAAGCCATGGAATCCTTGGCGGATCGGGCGGGAATTCAACTGCCCAAACAGGAGATGACGGGAGCTGCAAGAGCAGAGGCAGACAAGCGCAACCAGCTTTTTGAGATTAACCGGGAGGCGGCGACCTATTTTTACAGTCTGCTGCGAAGCGAGAAGGGGAAGTTCGCCCATGATTACTTTACAGGGAGAGAACTGAGTCCCGAGACCATGCAGAAATTCGGTCTGGGGTACTCCGATAAGTACAGCGATGATTTGTATCGCTATCTGCGAGGCAAAGGCTACACCGATGAGATCCTGAAAGACAGTGGTCTCATTACCATAGACGAGAAGCGGGGCGCCCACGATAAGTTCTGGAATCGTGCCATGTTTCCCATTATGGATGCCAACAGTAAGGTGGTTGCCTTCGGTGGACGTGTCATGGGAGAGGGGGAACCCAAGTATCTCAACTCTCCGGAGACCATGATTTTTAACAAGAGCCGTACCTTGTATGGCTTGCATTTGGCACGGCGAACCAAGAAGGAGCAGTTCATTCTCTGCGAGGGGTATATGGATGTGATAGCCCTGCATCAGGCAGGATTTGACAATGCCATTGCTTCTCTGGGAACGGCCTTGACCAGTGGACATGCCAATATGATAAAGCGATATGGGAAGGATGTTTACCTGAGTTATGACAGTGATGGGGCAGGTACTAAGGCGGCCCTTCGAGCCATCCCCATACTGAAAGAGGCAGGCATCACCTGCAAGGTGATTAATATGCACCCCTATAAGGACCCGGATGAGTTCATCAAGGCCTTGGGACAGGAGGCGTATCAGGAGCGCATTGACAATGCTGAGAATAGTTTTATGTTCACCCTGCGCATCCTGGAGAGAGACTTTGATATGAAAGACCCGGAGAGTAAGACCAAGTTCTACCATGAGGTGGCAAACCGAATTCTGGAGTTCCCTGACGAATTGGAGCGGAACAATTATATCGAGGCGGTGGCTACCAGGTATCAGGTGGGCTTTGAACAGATGCGACAGATGGTGAATCGCATGGGGACCAAGGTGGGATTGGCCAGTGAGCGAAAGCCGCTAAAGTCCGGCGTGCAGAAGAAGCAGACCGGAGAGGATGGCATGATGAAGTCCCAGCGTCTGATGCTGACCTGGTTGGTGGAACAGCCCACTTTGTACCAATCCGTCAAGGAATATCTCTTGCCGGAGGACTTTACAGAGGGGATTTATTTCAAGGTTGCTGGAGAATTGTTTTCCCAATTTACAGAAGGGGAAGCAGTGAATCCGGCGAAAATTGTCAGCATGTTTTCCGATGAGGAGCAGCAACGACAGGTGGCAGAGATTTTTAACACCTCTGTAGAGGGAATCGAGAAGCCGGCAGACTTTGAGAAGGCAATTAAGGAGACCCTGCTTCGCATCAAGCAAAACAGTATGGAGCAGAAACAACGGACCGCGGATCCGGCCGACATCGACGGTTTGCGGCAGATGATAGAAGATAAGCGCAGACTTCAGGAGTTGGAGAAACTGCATATTTCCCTTAAATAGGGGCAAAATACATGAGAGAGGATATAAAAATGGCGAAGAAAAGCGAGAGCAAAGTAGAGACAAAAGAGACAAAGGCAACATTTAACCAGGAAGAGTTTGAGAAAAAACTACAGGAACTGTTAGCCCTGGCCAAGGACAAGAAAAATGTACTGGAGTATCAGGAGATTAGCGACCATTTCAAGGAGATGCAGCTTGGCCCTGACCAGTTGGAAGCTGTTTTGGATTATTTGGAGAAAAACAGCGTGGATATTATGCGCTTACAGGACATTGAGGAGGAGGAGATTCTACTGGATGATGAGGATGAAATCGAGGTGGAAACCATCGATTTATCTGTTCCGGATGGAGTCAGCACAGACGATCCGGTGCGCATGTATCTGAAGGAAATCGGCAAGGTGCCCCTGCTTACTGCAGAGGAGGAAAGCGAGCTTGCAAAGCATATGGAAGCAGGTAATTATGCCAGCGATTTGATTCGCAAGAGAGATGTGGATAAAGAGGAACTCTCGCTGAAATATGTGAGCACACTGGAGAAGGAAAAGGAGCAGAGAGAGGGCGAGACTACAGAGGCGGATGCAGTTCTTGACAGCATTATCGACTATGCAAAGAAGCTGCAGGAGGACGCCCTGACAGAAGAGGACGTGAAGGCACTTCGTGATATTGCCAGCCAGGGAGATGAGGCGAAAAAACGTCTGTCAGAGGCGAACCTTCGTCTGGTTGTCAGCATAGCCAAGCGTTATGTGGGTCGTGGTATGCTGTTCTTGGATTTGATTCAGGAAGGTAATTTGGGACTAATTAAGGCTGTAGAAAAGTTTGACTACCGCAAGGGTTACAAGTTCTCTACTTACGCTACATGGTGGATTCGTCAGGCCATTACAAGAGCCATTGCAGATCAGGCAAGAACCATTCGTATTCCGGTGCATATGGTGGAGACCATTAATAAGTTAATCCGAGTTTCCCGCCAGTTGTTGCAGGAGTTGGGACGTGAACCATCTCCGGAAGAGATTGCGGAAGAGATGGACATGCCGGTGGAACGTGTCAGAGAAATCCTCAAGATTTCCCAGGAACCGGTATCGCTGGAGACTCCTATCGGTGAGGAGGAAGATTCTCATCTGGGAGACTTTATTCAGGACGACAACGTACCTGTACCGGCAGATGCGGCTACTTTCACCTTGTTGAAGGAACAGTTGGAAGAGGTTCTTGGCACTTTGACAGACAGAGAGCAGAAGGTGCTGATTCTTCGCTTCGGCTTGGAGGATGGCAGAGCCCGCACGTTGGAAGAAGTGGGCAAAGAATTTAATGTTACCAGAGAGCGTATTCGTCAGATTGAGGCAAAGGCTCTGCGCAAACTTCGTCACCCCAGCCGTAGCAGAAAACTCAAGGATTATTTGGAGTAACTATGATTCGTTTATCAAAACGTATGCAGGCCTTGGCGGATATGGTCAGCCCCGGAAACGTGCTATGTGATGTGGGATGCGACCATGGATATTTGCCTATTTATCTGGTACAAAAGGGCGTGATTCCAAGAGCCATTGCCATGGATGTGGCGGAGGGGCCCCTCTTGGCGGCAAGGACACATATTAAAGAACACGGGTTGTCTCAGGCCATTGAGACCAGGAAATCCGATGGTTTGGAGGATTTGTCCGTGAAGGAGGCGGATTCCATACTGATTGCAGGTATGGGCGGTGGTTTGGTGATGCAAATTTTAAGCAGGCATCCCCAGGTTGCCAAGTCTGCAAAAGAACTGATTTTGCAACCCCAATCGGAGCTTTATGAGGTGCGCCGGTTTTTGTGGCAGCAGGGATATGAGTTGTTGCAGGATGATATGGTCAAAGAGGATGGCAAGTACTATCCCATGATGAAGGTGGCACCCGGGAGAGAAGTGATATCGGGGAAGAGACCTACCGAAGGGGAATTGTACTTTGGAAGTAGGTTGCTTGCTGACAGACATCCCGTACTGGGAGAATTTATCCTTCGGGAGGAACGCATCCAGTGTCAGGTATTACAGCAACTGGAAGCGCAGCAGCAGACGGATGCCATTGCTCTTCGCCGACAGCAGGTGAGAGAATATTTACAAATCATAGAGGAATGTAAGTATGAAACTAAAGGACTTAATACATAGAATAGAAGAAAAGGTTCCCACGTCGTCGGCCCTGTCATGGGACAATGTGGGACTTCTTGTGGGGGATGAGAATCAGGAAATTGGCACAGTATACGTGGCTTTGGATGCCACAGATGAGGTGGTAGCTGATGCCATTTCACAGGGGGCAGATGTGATTCTCACCCATCATCCATTGTTATTTTCCGGGTTAAAACAGGTGACTGTCGGTGACTTTATCGGCAATCGTGTGATACAATTAATTTCTCACAATGTGGCATGCTACGCCATGCACACCAACTTTGATGTGGAAGTGATGGGCAATCTTGCAGCGGAGACCATGGGACTTGATTCGGTGAGGGTATTGGATGCCACATTGCAGGAAGAGACAGGAAACAAAGGTATCGGCTGTGTGGCTGATGTTGCGCCTATCGCTCTGGAGGGACTGGCAGAAAAGTGCAGAGAAGCCTTTGCTATCAGCAATGTGAAGGTGTTTGGTGACAGGAAGCAAAGTATCCGGCGCATCGCTATCTCTCCCGGATCGGGAAAGAGTGAGGTGGAGAATGCCATAGAAGCAGGAGCTCAGGTGCTGATTACCGGAGACATCGATCATCACACCGGCATAGATGCGGTGGCTCGGGGGCTTGCTATTATCGACGCCGGTCACTATGGCTTGGAACATATTTATGTGGAATATATGGCGCAACTTTTGCAGGAGATTGCGCCGGAACTAGTAGTAAGATTGGCACCGGCCAAAGAGCCGTTTTGGATTCTTTCATAACAACAGGGGGTAACGAATATGGGGGAAATGATTACCATAACAATGCAAGATAAGGTGAGACAATATCCTAAGGGGGTAAGTCTTCATGCCATTGCAAAAGAGGTGCAGAAGGAGTATCAGGATGATATCATTCTGGCTCTCTTTGAAAACAAATTAATGGAACTTCGAGGAGTCTTAAACCGGGACGGAAATCTACATTTTCTCACCACCGCAGATAAGAACGGGAAGCGGGCATACCGCAGAAGTGTTGTTTTTTTGATGCAACGGGCTCTGATGTCACTCTATCCCCGGGGCGGAGTGGACATTGTGGTGGATCACTCCTTGGGACAGGGATATTATTGCAGAATCACCGGAGACATTATTGTGAATGAGCAGTTTTTGCAGTCTCTGGAGAAAGAGATGCGTTCCCTGGTGGAAAAGGATTTGCCATTGCAAAAGCGCTCCATTAAGACGGTGGAGGCCAGAAGAATCTTTGCCTCCCGCGGTATGACGGACAAGGAAAATCTCATGAAATATCGCACCAGTTCCAATATTAATGTGTACGAACTGGACGGATGTATTGATTATTTTTATGGATATATGGCATCCAGTACAGGAATGCTGTCCTATTTTGCATTGTACCCATATGAAGAGGGATTTGTATTACAATTCCCGGATAAGAACACAAAGGAAGTGGCGGAATTTCATCCGGCCAATAAACTATTTCACGTGCTGCAGGCCTCAGAGAAATGGGGAAAAGATATGGAAATCCCCACAGTGGGTGCCCTTAATGACGCGATTTGTCAGGGAAAGACCAGAGACATCATTCTCACCCAGGAGGCTTATATGGAACGCCGCATCGGGGCGTTGGCAGAAAAAATTGTGGCAGACCCCAACAAGAAGTTTGTGCTGATTGCGGGGCCATCCTCCTCCGGAAAGACCACCTTTTCCCACCGCTTATCCGCACAGTTGCGGGCGTTGGGAGTGAATCCCCATCCCATTCCGTTGGATGATTACTATTTGGATCGGGATCAGATTCCGCTGGATGAATTTGGGGAAAAGGATTTTGAGAGCATTGAAGGTTTGGACATTGAACTGTTTAACTCCGATATGCAAAAACTTTTGCACGGTGAGCGGGTGTTATTGCCATCCTTTAACTTTAAGATTGGCAAACGGGAATACAAGGATCACTACATGCAACTTGGCAACCGGGATATTTTGGTGATTGAGGGAATTCACGGCCTAAATGAGAGAATGTCAGCCTCTTTGCCCAAGGAGAGCAAATTTAAGATTTACATCAGCGCATTGACCCAGCTCAACATCGATGAGCACAATCCGCTGGCTACCACAGACGGCAGATTAATTCGACGAATTGTTCGTGACGCCAGAACCAGAGGCACCATCGCCAAGGATACCATCGCTATGTGGGATTCCGTGCGCCGAGGAGAGGAGAAGAATATTTTCCCATTCCAGGAGCAGGCTGATGAAATGTTTAATTCTGCTTTAATTTATGAGATGGCTGTACTTAAAACCTATGCTCAGCCACAGCTCTTTGCCATAGAACCGGATTGCAAGGAATATGCAGAGGCAAAACGTCTGCTAAAGCTTCTTGATTATTTCCTGACCATACCGGCAGATGACATTTGCAACAATTCCATCGTGAGAGAATTTATTGGTGGCAGTTGCTTCAATGTATAGTAAAATAGAATAACACACAACACAATGTCAAAAAAGGAGTAAGACAAGTAATCGCGGCTGCAAGTGCCGAAAGGCCGCAGACGAGGAAAGTCCGGGCTTCACAGGGCAGGATGCCGGATAACGTCCGGTGGAGGTGACTCCAAGGAAAGTGCAACAGAGATATACCGCCGACTTTGGTCGGTAAGGGTGGAAAGGCGGTGTAAGAGACCACCGTCCCTCTGGTAACAGGGGGAGCCATGTAAACCCCATCCGAAGCAAGACCGAATAGAGACGAAGGTGGCCCGCCAGTCTCAGGTTGGTCGCTGGAGGCGATT
>JAQXIY010000043.1 GCA_029008035.1 Lachnospiraceae bacterium | reverse complement strand
GCAATCTTACCAACATTTCCTTTATAGGAATGGTATTTTTCTTTTGGTCGTTTTCCTAACAGTTTTGCTTCATGCATTAGTCGTTGAACTCGCTTGTGATTCACTTTGTAGCCTCGGTTTATTAATTCTTTATGAATTCTTCTGACACCATACCTGCATTTGTTCTGCTCAAAAATATTACAGATTTCATCCAGCAATTCTCGGTTTCTTTCCGCCACCACATCTATCTTGTTGATTTCATAATAGTAGGTGGATTTTGACATTCCCATTGCTTTTAACAGATACTTTAGTTGATATCCTTTTTCTCGGAGTTCTTTGATGATTGCTGCTTTTTCGCCTTGAGTTGCGCAGCCCATTTTTCGTGTCTCAAGGCGATTTGTTTTTTTATGACTTCATTTTCTGCCTTGATATATGCGTTTTCTTCTCGCAACCGAAGAAGCTCCTCATATTCGGTTTCATCAAGTTTTCTTGGATTGTTTATATTTTTCTTTTTCATATCGCTTCTCTGCGGTTGCAGGCCTTCCTTTTGACTTATAAGTCCATTATAACCGTATATTTTGTATTTGCGAACCCATTCACACAATTGTGTGTCTTTTATACCGGCTTCGATGGCAACCGATAGATTCGTTTCACCAGCAATCACTCGAGAAACTAATTGGAACTTTTCCTGCGCTGTCCATACTTTATAAGGTCTGTTAGACTTTAAGGCTTCAAATCCATTTGCATCAACCATATATGACCAGCGGCGGATCATATTCCGAAAATTATGCTTGTTTTTGATACCATCTGGTGTTTCCATCCACAAACCCTGTCTGTACAGCTCAACACATTTTCTTTTGTACTCATAACTATAGCGCATAAAATCCCCCTTTACTGGTGTGTCCAGTAAAGGGGGTACATATCACAATGGCACTCAGGTCTGTCCCTAATGGCTTCTCGTATCACTTGGTGGCAGCATATAACCGACAAAAAAAGAAGAATGTTTTATAAACATTCTTCTTTCGCTATAGTTGGGGCCATTGGTATCCGTCCCTATTGGCTCCTTCCGTATAGATATGTTGCAAAATATATTATGGACGCCACAATGACGATCATCGGTCCCGTGGCCACATTGGTAAAGTAGGATACCACCAAACCAATCAAACCGGAAAACACGCTGAATAATATGGCATACTTGTGGTATTCCCTCATGTTGGAAGAAATATTCCTGCTGGATGCCGCCGGCAAAATCAAAAGTGCATTGATGAGCAAAATTCCAATCCACTTGATGGAAAGCGTAACAATCAAGGCAATAATAATTGCGAAGATATCCTCCACCAATCGAACAGAAATACGACGACTTTTTGCCAAAGCCGGATGAATGCTAATGGCATTTAGACGGTTAATGGCCACACACCAGAAGACCAATGTCACCGCAAAAATCAGAATCAAATAAAATATCTCCCGATTGGTGATGCTTAAAATATCCCCCACCAGAATGGCGGAATACTTGCTGAAATTACCCCCTCGGGACAAAATCGCCAGACCTATGGCGGTACTGCAACTGGCAAACACAGATATGATAGTATCGGTAGCCGCCAAATTTTTCCGATTAATCTGGTTCAGTAAAAAGGCAAATACCACTGCAAAAATCACCATAGACACATTGGTATCCATCACCCCACACACCACGCCAATGGCAATTCCTGTCAAAGCGGAATGGCCCAATGCATCAGAAAAATAAGCCATCTTCTTGTGCACAATCATAGTTCCAAGCATCCCTAAAAGAGGGGTGATGACAAGAATTGCAACAAACGCTCTTTGCATAAAATCATATTGTAACAATTCGGCAAAATAACTACTCATAGCTGACACCTCCAAACACCTGATGGAACGCATCGCTCTCGTACACCTTCTTTGGTGTGCCGTCGCAAAGTACCGTCTTGTCGATGAGTACCACTTTATCAGCGTACCTGGCAACATAGTCCAAATCGTGAGAAATCAGAATAATGGACATATCAAAATTCTTTCGCAGATAATCCATCTTTTCAAAGAACAAATCCATACCATTCTTATCGATACCGGACACCGGCTCATCCAAAAGAAGCAAGTCGGGATTATCCATCACTGCCATAGACAAAAGTACTCTCTGCAGTTCTCCGCCGGAGAGCTTGCCTACCTGCTTGTCTATCAAGTCCTCGGCATCAAACACCTGCAGTGCTTCTTTGATTTCCTGATATATCTTTTTCTTCTTAAAAAAGACCGGATAGCGGTAGCAGAAGCTGGCAATCAAATCATACACATCCATAGGAGCATTGGACTCCAAATTCAACGATTGTGGCACGTATCCGATTCTAAGCTTTTTCATACGGCCATCTTCCGTATTCTTAAATTCGATGGTTCCCTCATGTGGAATGTCATCTAAGATGGCTTTTACCAGGGTTGACTTTCCTGCACCGTTTCGACCGATAATAGCAGTTAAACTTCCACAGTGAATATGCAAATTAATGTGTTCCAGTACCACCTGGTCTCCGAATTTCACACCCAAATCTTTCATTTTGATGCAGTGAAAACCACATGGCTTAATGATTTTTCGCATTTCCATTTCCCTTCTATTTCAAGTTGTCCCGAATCGCCTTAATATTGGCCTGCATATGGATCACGTAGCTGTCCTTTTGGTATTCCCCTCGCACCATTGGATCCAGATAAACAGCTCTTGCCTGCGTATTGTCAGCCACCATATCAGCCATTTCTTTTCCATAGGTCTCATCTGCCAAAACTGCGGCTGCATTGTTTTTCTTTACGGCCTCCATTACCTCTGCCACTTCCCCTGCACTGACCTGTCGCTCCTCATCCAAATCCATGGTATAGACCACATGAAGTCCCAAATCATCAGCAAAATACTCCAGTGCTTCGTGGAAAAGTACCACCGGCTGTCCTTGCGTCACCTGCTTCAAGTCTTCAATCTGGACTGCCAATGCATCCAGTTTTTCAATATAGGCTCCCCCATTACTGATGTAGGAATCCCTGTGAGCTTCATCTATGGCTGCCAGTGCTTCCGCTATATTCTGCACCTGCTTTTCATGCGCACTCACACTCATCCATGCATGAGGATTATCATCCTCTCCCACAATGCCATGGCTGGCATCCACAATGACAAGGTCGGGATATGCCGCAGCCACGTCCGTCAAAAATTCTTCGATTCCGCCACCGTTCACCACAAATACATCCGCCGTGGAGAGAAGTTTCATATCTTCCGGTCTCAACTGGTAATCATGAAGACATCCTGTCTCCGGCTCACTTAAATTCTCCACATGTACGTAATCAAGCCCTTCTGTCACATTGACGGTAGCTATATACATAGGGTAAAAGGAAGTCACTACTTTAAGCTCCGTCTTGGCATTATTCTGTTGTTTCTGCTCAAAAATGAAAAAGGTACTGCCAAAGGCCACCAATGCGATGGCGCTCAGCAAAATACCCACAAATAGACTCTTATTCTTCTTCATAATCCTGTTCGTTCTCAATCACCTGATCCATAAAGTCCCAAATAATCTCTCGTCCCTGCTTAGTCTCCGCAGAAAATGGGACAATAATGGTCTCCTTGCCGGCTCCCAATCCTTCCCGCACAAGCTTAATCTGCTTGTCCAACTGACTTCGCTTAATCTTATCCAGCTTCGTGGCAATGACAATGGGGTCATATCCCACATACTCCATCCACTCAAACATCTGCTTATCATTGGCAGAGGGCTTATGCCGAATGTCCACAAGCAAGAAAACCGCCCGAAGCTTTTCCGAGGTGTTCAGATAGTTCTCAATCATCACACCCCAGGCTTCTCGTTCCTTCTCGCTGGCTTTAGCATACCCATATCCCGGCAAATCCACCAGATAGATTTCCCGGTTAATATTGTAAAAGTTGATGGTCTGGGTCTTTCCCGGCTGAGCCGATGTTCTGGCCAAGGACTTGCGATTCATCAGTGCATTAATCAAAGAGGATTTTCCCACATTGGATTTCCCCGCAAAAGCTACCTCCGGCAACTGATTCCGGGGCAACTTACTGGTGATACCACAGACTGTCTCAAGTTCTACATTTTTGATTACCATTACGCACTCTTCTCCTGCTGTGGGGAAATCTCTTCCACTCTGTCATCCTTGTCCATGAGAATCAAGTTCTCATCTACCATTTCTTTGGTCACCTGAACGCTCTTGATGCTGTCATCTGACGGAACTTCATACATGTAATCCATCATCACATTCTCCATAATAGCGCGAAGTCCTCTGGCGCCTGTCTTTCTCTCAATGGACTTTTTAGCAATCTCTACAAGCGCTTCTCTGTCAAATTCCAATGCAACATCATCTAACTTAAACAAGGCCTTATACTGCTTCACCAAGCTGTTCTTAGGTTCTGTCAAAATGCGAACCATAGCATCTTCATCCAATTCCTCCAGAGATACATTAATCGGTACACGTCCGATGAACTCCGGAATCAGACCATACTTGATGAAATCCTGAGGAAGTGCCTGACGCAGCAATGCCGTCAAATCGTCTTTATTCTTATCCTTGATATCTGCATTAAACCCAATGGACTTGCTGTCAAGTCTGGCAGAGATAATCTTGTCAATGCCCTCAAAGGCGCCTCCGCAGATAAAGAGTATATTTTTGGTGTCAATGGAGATGGTCTCCTGCTGCGGATGTTTTCTTCCACCCTGTGGAGGAACAGAAGCAACCGTGCCTTCAATAATCTTAAGGAGTGCCTGCTGTACACCCTCCCCGGATACATCTCTGGTGATGGACACATTTTCAGACTTCTTTGTAATCTTATCAATCTCATCGATGTAGACAATCCCCATCTCCGCGGCCTTAATATCAAAATCTGCAGCCTGAATCAACTTCAAAAGAATATTCTCTACATCCTCGCCCACATAACCGGCCTCTGTCAATGTGGTGGCATCTGCAATGGCAAACGGAACACCGAGAACTCTGGCCAGAGTCTGTGCCAGCAGAGTCTTACCACTACCGGTAGGTCCCAGCATCAGTACATTGCTCTTCTGTAATTCTACATCAATTTCTTCCTCTGACATAATGCGCTTATAGTGGTTATAGACAGCCACGGAAAGTACCTTCTTTGCCTCGTCCTGACCGATAACATAATCATCTAAGAATTCTTTCATCTCACGAGGGGTTAATAAGTTAATGTCCAGATCCTTGTCATCCTGGCCCCGGTCAACTCCCATCAACTCTTCCTCAATGATTTCAGAGCAGATATCAATACACTCATCACAGATGTAAGCTCCATTGGGCCCTGCAATCAGCTTACGAACCTGTTGCTGGGATTTCCCACAAAAAGAGCATCTCACTTTATCTTCACTATTTCTTCCCGCCATTTTTCTTCTCTCATTTCTATAGGATAATAAGCACTTTGAGGGTATCCCAATTAGGGGTACCCTCGAAATTCATCAATCTTTCTTGGTAATGATGCCGTCAATCAAACCATATTCCAACGCTTCTTCAGCACTCATATAGTAATCTCTCTCGGTATCAATTGCCACCTGTTCTACCGGCTTTCCGGTGTTATCCGCCAACATCTGGTTCAGCTTTTTCTTTGTCTTCAAGATATTCTCAGCAGCGATCTGAATCTCTGTTGCCTGTCCTTTTGCCCCACCGGAGGGCTGGTGAATCATCACCTCAGCGTTTGGAAGTGCAAATCTCTTGCCCTTAGCGCCTCCTGCCAACAAAAATGCTCCCATACTGGCTGCCATACCGATACAAATGGTGGATACATCACACTTGATGTACTGCATAGTGTCATAGATGGCCATACCTGCGGTAACCATTCCTCCCGGTGAATTGATATACAGGTGAATGTCTTTGCTTGGATCCTCTGACTCTAAAAACAAAAGCTGTGCCACAACAAGGCTTGCTGTTGTCTCGTTTACTTCTTCTCCCAGGAAAATAATACGATCCTTTAACAATCTGGAATAGATATCGTAGGAACGCTCTCCTCGGCTGTTTTGTTCAATGACATAAGGTATTGTCGCCATATGCTATAACCTCCATTTCATATCGAACGTTTAAATTACTCTTCGTCCTTCTTTGTAGTTGTCTTCTTTGCTGTAGTCTTCTTGGCCGGAGCCTTCTCGCCATCGTCCTTCTTAGCAGTAGTCTTCTTTGCTGTGGTCTTCTTGGCCGGAGTCTTCTCCCCATCCTCAGCCTTCTTAGCTGTTGTCTTCTTTGCAGCCTTAGCTCTCTCCTTGACATTATCCATAATAAGCTCTACCGCCTTCTGAACAGCGATGTCCTTCTTCATAGACTCTTTCTCAGCGTCCTGAATGAACTCCTTAATCTTGTCAACTTCCATACCGTAAGAAGCTGCCATTTTCTCAATCTCTGCGTCTACATCTGCATCAGATACTTCGATGTTTTCATCCTTAGCGATCTGCTCAAGAACCAGTGAAGACTGAATTCTCTTGATAGCGTCAGGACGAACCTGCTCCTTGAACTTATCGATGGTCATACCTGTAAACTGCATATACTGTTCCATAGAAAGTCCCTGCTGCATCATGTTGTTAGCAAAATCATTAATCATGCTGTTAACCTGATTGTCAATCATTGCCTCTGGAATATCCATCTTAGCATCGTCGATAATCTTCTCGATTGCCTCGTCTTCCTTGGTGCGACGCGCATCTGCTTCCTTGCGCTCTGTCAGGTTCTTCTTAACTTCTTCCTTGTAGTCTGCAAGGGTATCGCACTCTGATACATCCTGTGCAAACTCGTCATCTAACTCAGGCAATTCCTTAGCCTTGATTTCCTTAATCTGTACCTTAAACATTGCCGGCTTACCTGCCAACTCATCTGCATGGTACTCTTCCGGGAATGTAACGTTAACTTCTACATCCTCACCGATAGACTTACCAACCAACTGGTCTTCAAAAGTATCAATGAAAGAGTGTGAACCGATTTCCAAATCAAAGTCCTCTCCCTTTCCACCTTCAAATGCTACACCGTCGACAAATCCTTCAAAATCGATAACGGCTGTGTCACCCATCTCAACAGGGCGTTCAACGCTAACAGTTCTGGCATTGTTGTTTCTCTGCTTTTCGATCTCAGCATCAACCTCTTCGTCAGTAACTGTAGTGTCAATCTTAGTAACTGTCACTCCCTTATATTTACCAAGTGTAACTTCCGGCTTAAGGGCAACTTCAGCAGTGTAGATGAATGCCTTACCCTTCTCTAACTGTACAACTTCAATGCTGGGCTGAGATACGATATCCAATCCACTCTCATCGTATGCTTCCGGATATGTCTCCTGTAACAAGATGTTAGCAGCATCCTCATAGAACACCTCAACACCATACATCTTCTCTACCATTGCTCTGGGCACCTTACCCTTGCGGAATCCGGGAACAGAGATATTCTTCTTCTGCTTGTTGTATGCAGCATCCAATGCCTTCTCTAATCTGTCTGCTCCTACCTCAACAGTAAGCTTCGCCATATTGTTTTCTAAAGTTTCAACCTGTACACTCATTTAATTCATTTCCTCCTTAAATATGTAACTCATGTACTAATCACTTCTATAATAGAACTTCTATTATAAAAAGGGTATTGACCCTTGTGCAGTCATTAAAGCATTATAG
>JAQXIY010000042.1 GCA_029008035.1 Lachnospiraceae bacterium | reverse complement strand
GAAATATCCCAAGAAGTTTGAAGAGAAATATAAGGAACACAATCCGGAGAAATATGGAGATACGGTGGCTCGTGTCATTGAGAAAGGTTCTACCCCGGCGGGAATGCACATTTCCATTATGGTAAAGGAAATTCTGGATTTTTTGGAAATCAAACCGGGACAGCAAGGGTTGGATTGTACCCTTGGATATGGCGGTCACTCCAGAAAAATGTTGGAGCAACTTCAGGGAGAAGGAAGATTGGTTTCTCTGGATATTGATCCCATTGAATCTGAAAAAACAGTGAAGCGATTGCGAGATGCAGGATTTGGAGAGGATGTATTTCAATTTCGTTTGACGAACTTTGCAAATATAGATGAGGTGGCGTCCGAGTGTGGAAAGTTTGACTTCGTACTGGCTGATCTTGGAGTTTCCTCTATGCAAATTGACAATCCCAAGCGCGGATTTTCCTATAAGACAGAAGGGCCATTGGATTTGCGCTTAGATCCCCTTCACGGAGACAGTGCCGCAGAACGTCTGCGCCAGATTGATCAAAAGGAATTTGAGGGTATGCTCATAGAAAATTCTGATGAACCCTTTGCAAAAGAGATTGCTGCAAAGGTATTTCAAAAGATGCGGGAAGGCGCACCCATGAATACCACACAGGAACTCCGTCAGGCGGTGGAAGAGGCCTTGGTATCAGTGCCCAAGGAAGAGCGAACAGATGCCGTGAAAAAGTCATGTGCCAGAACCTTCCAGGCACTGCGCATCGATGTGAACAGTGAGTTCGAGGTACTCTACAGTTTTCTGGAAAAACTGGAAGGGATTATGAATCCCGGTGGCAGAGTGGCGATTCTCACCTTTCATTCCGGTGAAGACCGGCTGGTGAAAAAGGCTTTTAAGGAATTGCAAAGAGCCGGCATCTTTTCAGAAATATCTAAGGATGTAATTCGTTCATCACAGGAGGAGTGTCGCATGAACCCAAGAGCAAAATCTACCAAGATGAGATGGGCGGTGAAAAGTTAAGACGGTGGAAACGAACCACTTTGCTTTTGGTGGCAACATATTTGTTGTTTTATTAAAAAGCAAAAGGTGGTATAATAATTATATCATTTTTTTGAATGAGACTTCATGTAGAGGGAGGAAATTACAATGGACAAAAAAGTGATGTATAAGCTGAGTTATGGTCTCTTTGTTCTCACTGCAAGAGAGGACGAAAAGGATAATGGCTGTATCATCAACACCGCCATTCAGGCAGCTTCAACACCGAATCAAATGAGCATTTGTGTTAATAAAGCCAATTATACCCATGATATGGTGATGCGCACAAGAGAGTTCACGGTTTCTGTTATCAGTCAGAGAGCAACCTTTGATTTATTCAAACATTTTGGCTTTCAGACCGGACGGGAAGTGGACAAGTTTGCAGACTTTACAGACTGCACCAGAGGTGAAAACGGCATTTATTATGTTACTCAGGGAACCAATGCCTTTATTTCCGTAAAGGTTAAGAAAACTGAGGACCTGGGCTCACATACAATGTTTATCGGTGAGATAACTGATATGGAAGTGTTAAGCGACGATGCATCAGCCACATATGAGTACTATATGAACAACATTAAGCCAAAGCCACAGGAAGTTGGAAAAACAGAAGATGGACAGACCATATGGAGATGTACCATCTGTGGTTATGAGTATGTGGGAGAAGAACTACCGGAGGACTTTATCTGTCCTCTCTGTAAGCATCCGGCATCAGATTTTGAAAAAGTAACGAAAAAAAAGGAGGATAGCGTTATGGCAAACAAGTACGCAGGAACAAAAACAGAAAAGAATCTTTGGGAAGCATTTGCAGGTGAATCCCAGGCAAGAAACAAGTACACCTATTTTGCATCTGTAGCAAAAAAAGCAGGATATGAGCAGATAGCTGCATTATTCCTTCAGACAGCAGATAATGAGAAGGAGCATGCGAAGCTTTGGTTTAAGGCACTTGGAGAACTTGGTGACACACCGGCAAACCTTCTTCACGCAGCAGAAGGAGAGAATGCAGAATGGACTGATATGTATGAAAGAATGGCAAAGGACGCTGAAGAAGAAGGCTTTACAGAGTTGGCCGCTCAGTTCAGAGGCGTTGGTGCAATTGAGAAAATGCACGAGGAAAGATATCGCGCACTTCTTAAGAATGTTGAGGCAATGGAAGTGTTTAAGAAGAGCGGTGTTACCATATGGGAGTGCCGTAAGTGCGGACATGTTGTAGTTGGTCTTGAAGCTCCGGAAGTTTGCCCTGTATGTAATCATCCTCAGGCATATTTTGAAGTGCGCAAAGAGAATTATTAATCCAAGAGCGAAATCCACTAAGATGAGGTGGACTGCGATAAGTTTATAGGGAAAGAATTTAGTGCTCGGTGTGGTAGTCTTACCATTCCGAGCACTTTTTTGCTGACATGTAATGAGGGAGAGCATGAAAAAGAGCGAGAGACAAACTTCTGCTTTTCGCAGCGGCGTTCCCGTTGTATTACTTCCACCAGACTATTCCGGTGGTGTTGGTATACTTTGTTCTAAAGAATCACAAATGATTACAACTAAACAATCAAATCATCAATTCGGAATTCCTGTCCACCGATGATGGTCTTTTCTCTGGAACCGCATTTTGGACATTTTCCCTCTGCTTTCATAACATTGTACATGGTTTGACATTTTTTACACAAAGCCTCTCCTCGGATTTCGTTGATTTTTAACTCTGTGCCGTCAAAGAGTGGTTCTCCGCTGGTGATGATTGGAAAATATTCCGTAAAAAAATACGGAATATATCCAGTCAATTCACCAACGGATAGAGTTATGGCTTGAATGTGGTTAACATTGTTTTCCTTTGCCACACTTCGGCAGGTGATAATTATTTTTTCCAATACAGATATCTCATGCATTATTTATATCCTTCTCGCCTTTAAATGGCTTCACAATCGCGCGTCCGATTCTTGAAACTTCTTCTTTCACTACTGCACCCACAAGTTTTTCGTATACCACGCCATAGTCGTCGTGATCTCTGGTGATGTGGATAGCGTCGAATTCACACCTGGTTGTGCAAAGTCCGCATCCGATACAGATTCCGGTATCTACGATGGCGCGGCCACAACTTAAGCATCGAGCAGTTTCTGATTTGACTTGCTCCTCTGTCAACGGGGAGCGTGGGTCTGCAAAGGACACTTCCTTTTTCACACCGGGGATTTGACGGGCAGTGGGATCGTAGTCCTTCACCGCCAGGTTATCTTTATCAATCATCTTAAAGCTGTTTCGCTTCATTCTTCCAAGTGTTAAAGAATGCCCCTCATGCACATATCTATGAAGGGAATCAGCAGCTTCTTTTCCGGCGGCAATAGCATCTATACAGAATCTCGGCCCGGTATATACATCTCCTCCTACGAAAATATCTTCCTGACCGGTCTGGTAAGTCCACTGGTCTGCTTTTGCCGTAAAGTTACGGTTGATTTCTACCTTTTCCCCATCTAGCATGTTACCCCATTCAATGGACTGGCCGATGGCTGTAATGACGTGATCGCACTCTACGGTAAGCAAGTCGTTTTCGTCATAGGTTGGATGGAACTTGCCGGCGTCATCTGTTACAGATATACACTTTTTGAACACAATACCCTTCACCCTGCCGTTTTCTACAAGGATTTCTTTTGGGCCATATCCGTTATTGACGGTGATATTTTCCTCTATTGCTTCTGATACCTCGTCAGCGTCGGCTGGCATTTCGTTTCTTTGCTCCAAGGAGAACATCATGGTTTCTGCTCCACACCGGAGAGCAGTGCGAGCCACATCAATCGCTACGTTCCCTCCGCCAACTACAACGGTTTTTCCGGTGAGTTTGTAGCTGTGATCCATGTTTACCGCTTTGAGAAATTCCACTCCGGAAAGTACCCCTTCTGCGTCTTCCCCTTTCACGCCAAGCTTTCTGCCACCCTGCGCACCAATCGCCACATAGAAACCCTTGAATCCCTGATTTCTAAGCTCGGCAAACGTCACATCTTTTCCTACTTCCACACCGCATTTGATCGTCACACCAAGTTCTTTGGTTACTTCGATTTCAGCCGCAACAATCTCTTTGTTCAAGCGGAAAGAAGGCATTCCGTAAACCATCATTCCGCCGGGCATTTCGTTCTTCTCATAAACGGTGACATCATGTCCCAGGATTGCAAGGTAGTATGCACAGGTGAGTCCGGCGGGACCGGCTCCAACGATGGCTATTTTCTCACCATGGTCATAATATTTCTCCGGCACAAAATGATTCTCACTCTTTAAATCCTGCTCTGCCAGGAATTTCTTTACCTCATCGATTGCTACCGCTTCATCGAAGTCACCTCTGGTGCATTCTTTCTCACAGTACCTGTGGCAGACAGATCCGCAAACAGCCGGGAATGGATTCTCCTTTTTGATTAGTTTCAAGGCTTCTTTATATTTTCCCTGCGCAGCCAATTTCAAATATCCCTGTACTGCAATATGTGCGGGACAAGCGCTCTTGCAAGGGGCTGTTCCTGTCTCGTCATACACATATTTGCGGTCGGTCAGGAATTCGTTTCCGTTCCAATATTTTCTCGTATAGAATAAGGTGTCACCAGGTACCGGTTGTGGTTTGATTTGAATATGCTCCTTTGTGCAAAGTTTCTCTCCAAGCTTCACCGCACCCTGTGGACATACCTCAACGCACCCGCCGCAGGCTACACAGTTCTCACTTGTCACATGAGCTCTGTAGTTGGAAGAAGAAAGATTTGGAGATGCGGTATACCAGGAAGTTTTTAATGCCATACAGGTATCCCATGCACAGTTGCAGATGAAAAGAGAAAAGTCCGGGCCATCAATATTGGATAATTGATGTACATATCCGTTCTTCTCGGCATGTCTTAAGATTTCCTCCGCTTCTTCTCTGGTTACTCGGCGATGTTTTCCAACACGAATCAGACTCTCTGCATATTTTCCAAGAGAAAGGCACCATTCCCCTTCCAAATCGGCGGTTCCTTCGTCTGACATTCTGCGGAGTCTGCGGCACTCACAATACCCGACACCAATGGACTGTCCTGCCTTGTCTAACCAGTATGAGCATTCATCTGTCTTTACTTTTTTGCTGTCTCCCTGAATGGCAGCTTCTACGGGTATTGTTCTCATAAGGGCTTGTCCCATTGGAACAAAAGGCGCAATTATTTTTTGCAAATCCAAAATATAGTTCAAGAATCCGGGTGATAGTTCCGGGTATTGCTCCAGAAGTTCCGGCGTGTAGCAAGTGTTTTCCATTGCGCCCGGTGCAAATACCGGCACCTGTACCCGATCCACCCCTTGATCATCTGTGCAATATTCCAAGATGCCGATGGATACCATCTCATGTGCCAGCTTTGCCATATCCTCCACGGATTTATGGTTCATCTTTGCCAGCTCATCGATATAATATAGGGTTCTGAGTTTCATGGAAAGGACAGTGTCCACCATTTCATCCGAGAGAATTCGGTTAAACATGATGTACTCCCAGGAATCTTTTGTGGGAAATGGGTTTAGCATGTTTATGTGGCGAATCATTTTTATCAGATTTTTTCTGACTGGCTGATTCTTTGTTTCTTCACGGTATTTGACTAAATTTTTACTTTCACCTTCAGTGAAAACGTGGTTCTTTGCAGACATGTGAGCCCTCCTCTCAACACAAAGTACAATCATCTTTTCTTCAATATACGCCCTGTTTTCAGATTTGTCGTGAAACATTTTGCGGATTTTGTCTCATTTTGATACAATTATTGTGTAATGTCTTATTCTATAAAATATAGATGTATTATGAAGATAATTAGGTTCAGTGGGGGATTGATATGACAGATCGTACAAGAAAGGATATTATGCGTGCTTACAATACGCTTATAAAAAAATCTTGCATGGATAAGATAACCGTGGCACAGCTTGCAAAGGAGGCCGGTATCTCCAAAGCCACCTTTTATCGATATTTTAAAGATAAATATGATGTAATGAATTACAATTACAAGGTACTGTTGGATTCCATGGCTACCCCGGAGAAAAGCAGCAGTTACAAGGATTTATATCGGAACTTATACAAGTATGGTCAGGAAAACTGGAAGTTTTTGCAGAATGCATTTGAAACCATTGGAAGGAATTCCTTCGGTGAGTACATAGAAACATACTCTATGCAGTTGGTGGAGAAAATTACCATGCACAATCGAGGAGGTTTAGGTCTCACTGAAATGGAACAACTTCAGTGCGACGTGTTTAGTCGAGGGATTCCCTATATGTACCGCAAGTGGATTTTTGACAAATATTCGCTGAATCCTGATGAAGCGGCGCAGGCACTGTATGAAATTATGCCTTCGACGCTTCGAGACTTGTGGTGGTAGTGGTTACTTACATTGCATGTCGGGACAAAGTTGGCGTTGATGAAAACTCCCCCTTCATAAATTCTTAAGAAATCTTTAATTATATCTACCTTTACCCTTCCTCCCAAATTGTCTATAGTAGTAAACAGGTAATACGACAGGCGATTTAGGAGGAATTTTCATGTTTAAGAAGATCAAGCAGCACAAGAAACTAACCATAGTGATTCTGATTCTTTTATTCTTGGCAGGAGTAATAGGGTTCTTTGCCGTCAAGGGCAAAACCGCATCGGAGGAAGGAATGCAGATGAACGGCGGTACCCAGGCGTTTCGACTGGCGAAACAGGATATGTCAAGCAGTATCAGTACCAGCGGGACGGTGGAGAGCGCCAACGTGGTGGAAGTGACCACAGATGTTGCCAGCCCCATTAAGGAATTGAACGTGGCGCTGGGAGATCATGTTGAGAAGGGACAGGTGCTTTGTACCTTTGATGATCAGGAAATCCGTCAACAGATTGCAGAATTAGAGAGCCAAAATGCAGCGGCAAAGCAGGCGGATGAACTGAGCCGACAGAGGGCACAGCGAACTTTGGAACAAGCTCAGGCTCAAACCCAGGCAAAGGCCGCAGCAGCAGAGGAGGCCCAAAAGGTATATGAATCTGTAAAACAGATGGTGGGCGACAAGAATCAAGAAGCTGAGGCTAAGGCGGAGGCTTTGGTGCAGGCACAGCAGGCACTGCAGGCCGCCCAGAGTGAATATGAAGCGGCACAGCAGAACCAGCAGGAGGCACAGTACACCTTGGAGACCTTGGGAAGCACAGCTACCGATACGAAGGAGTTAAACAAACTGTATCAACAGTTGAATCACCTTACCGTTGTGGCAGAACAGTCCGGGCTAATCACGCAACTGAATGTATCCAAGGGTAGCATACCTAACGGTGCGTTGATGAGAATTGAGGATGACAAGAATCTGGTGGTCAACGTGAACATCAAAGAGAAGGATATTTTAAAATTGGAATCAGATCAAAATGCTACCATCAAGTCTGACGCCATCGGTACAGATGAGACGTTTCGCGGAACGGTAGATAAGGTGATAAATTTTGCATCTGCCACCACTTCCGTAGATGGGACACAGGCATCCGGCTATAGTGCTACCGTGGCAGTAGAACCGGATACACCTCTTCTTCTGGGTATGTCTGTAAAAGTGGAAATTCTTCTGAATGAAGAGGGAGAACACTTGGCTGTTCCCTATGATGCCATCGCCCAAGACGATGATGGAAATTCCTATGTTTACATGGCAAAAAAACAGGACAATGGCATGTATAAGACAAAGCGTGTTGACGTAACTACAAGTGTATCCAACGACTACTACACAGCCATTTCTTCAAAGAAACTGAAGGAGGGGGATGTGATTATCAATTATCCGCAGGAAGTATCGGAAGGAGCGGAGATTGAGGTGTTTTTCCCGGAGGATATGACAGACCTTTCCGTTGATGAAGGCAGTGAAACGGATGACAAGTAGGAGAGGAAGGACCGGATATGCAAGGTAAAAATGTTATCGACATGCATGGTATCGTGAAACGATACTATGTGGGTCAGCCCAATGAACTGGAAATATTACACGGTATTGATTTGACGGTCTCTTCCGGTGAGTTTGTCTCCATTGTGGGAGAGTCCGGTTCCGGAAAGAGCACTCTGATGAATATGATTGGTGCTTTGGACCGCCCCACGGAAGGGACATATCTTCTGGGGGGACAGGACATCAGCAAAATGGATGATGAACAGCTCAGTGATATCCGTAACCAGCAGATTGGATTTGTATTTCAGAATTTTTGTTTAATCCCCAGAATGAGTGCGGTGCGTAATGTTGAGATTCCTCTGATGTATGCCAATATTTCCCCCAAAAAGAGAAGAGAACGGGCTATGGAATTATTGGAACTGGTGGGAATGTCAGAGCGGGCAAATCACAAGCCTAACGAACTTTCCGGTGGTCAGAATCAGAGAGTGGCAATCGCAAGGGCAATGGCAAACGACCCGGATATTCTTTTGGCAGATGAACCTACAGGAGCCTTGGACTCCAAGACAGGACGTCTGGTGATGGATATTTTTCACAAACTTCACCGCGAACAGAATAAGACCATTATTCTCATTACCCACAGTCAGGAACTGGCCCGGGAGACAGAGAGGATTGTCACTATTTCAGACGGTATGATAGTTTCGGATGCCACAAAGTCAGGAGGTGAGTGCTGATGAATTTTACAGAGAGCATACGACTTGCCTTTGGCAATCTGAAGTCCAACCGACTGCGCTCATTTTTGACAATGTTAGGTATCATCATCGGCATTAGCTCGGTGATTACCATTACCACCATTGGAAATTCCCTGCAAAAGACCATTGCGGCCACTATGCGTGACTTAGGGGGAACCAATCTGATCTATGCTTCCGTTGACTGGATATATCCGGAATTTGAGACGGATGCAGAATGGGAGGCATGGGTGCCGCCGGAGATGACAGAAGATGAGAAAATCACCTATGACCGTTTGATGGAATTTAAAAAGGATTTTGCTGATACGGTTTCCAATGTCATCATTACAGAGGATATAGGCTCTGTGGGAAGCTGTACAACAGATGAAGGGACAGCAAAGGTTCGTCTTTCCGGTGTTACGCCGGGATATCTGGATTATATGAAAGTGGATCTGGTGGCAGGCCGGGATATTACAGAAGAGGATAATCGTCAGATGAAGGCCACAGCCGTTGTATCCGATTTATTTGTCAAATATGCCTGCGGTGGGAAAAACCCTATAGGTAAACAGATGGCTATCCAGTCCGAGGATGGAGCGGTGCAGAAGTTCTATGTGGTTGGGGTGTATCACTACGATCCTGTTCGTATGGGAAATGCAGGGGACAACACCCCGGAACGGGATATTCCCACACAAATGATGGTGCCATACACCTATGCTGCCATGGTAAATAAGGCGGAAGGAATGGACAATGACGGAATTCAGTACTTTCAGATTACAGCGAAGGAAGGGACGGATCCAACACAGTTGTCTCAGGATATCACAGCTTACTTCCATGAGAAATATTTTGCTGCCAACAATAATTTTGAACTGTATTGTTACGATATGGCATCAGAACTTGGAACCATTGATCAGGTGCTGAATATCCTCACCATTGCTATCTCTGTCATCGCTGCCATTTCCCTGATTGTGGGCGGTGTCGGTGTCATGAATATTATGTTGGTTAGTGTGGTGGAACGAACCAGAGAAATCGGTATCCGCAAGGCCATGGGTGCCAAGAACAAGAGTATTCGTCGCCAATTTTTAACTGAGGCAGTGGTGATTTGCCTTATGGGTGGTGTGATTGGCATTGCCATAGGAATTGTCAATGGATTTGTGTTGGCAAAGGTGGCTGCGGTTATTCTCACTCAATACGAACAGGAGATGGGAGCGTTGATTACCCTGTCGGTAAGTCCATCCCTTATGGCCATTGTTATTTCTGTTGTATTTTCTATGTTGATTGGAATGATATTTGGCTCTTATCCGGCGAAACGTGCGGCTCAGATGTCGCCCATTGATGCATTGCGATATGAGTAAATCCATTTGCCCACAGGAGTTGCTTTTGCTTCCTGTGGGCATTATAATGTGATGAGATAAATGAATCAGTAAAGAGGTTATTATATGAGTGTGTTATTGGACTTGTTAAATAGGGGCAAGAGCCCTGTACAGGTGGTGGAATATGCAGGGGAGTATCTGGAGAAAAAGGGATTTAGCTCCTGCGATTACAGAGAGCCCTTCAACATGGTGCCGGGAGGCAAATATTACATTCAGCCCTACCCCACCATGTTTGTTGCCCTTGCTATTGGAGAGGACTTCAAAGGGGAAGCGGCGGCTGTGGAGGGGGAACCCGTCATCAAGTTGGCCATGGCTCATACGGATTTCCCGTGTTTTAAGCTAAAGAGTAAGCCGGAATATGTGACCAAAGGCTATTTGATGGCCAATGTGGAGCCCTATGGGGGCATGATCAAATCCACTTGGTTTGACAGACCCTTGGGGCTGGCCGGAAAAGTAGTTCTATCGGGACAGTCTGTCTATCAACCCAAGGTGATAACCTTTGACAGCAGACGGCCATTGTTTGTTATTCCGTCTTTGGCACCCCACCTGGACAGAGATGCCAACAAGGGACATGAGTACGATATGCAAACGGAAATGCAACCCATTGTGGGCATGTTGCAGGAACAGTGCAATAAGGAAGGATTTTTGCAGGAGTATCTGGCAAAAGAATTACAGGTGGAGCCGCAGGAGATTCTATCCTTTGATTTATTCTTATATAATATGGATGAGGCAACACCTGTGGGACTTGACGAAGAATTTGTCCTTAGTCCCGGAATTGACAACTTGGCATCAGTGGCTGCCTTGATAGAAAGCATCAGCTCTTGTCATAACGGAAATGGCATTTCTATGGCGGTATGCTACGACAATGAAGAGATTGGAAGCCGCTCCAAGCAGGGAGCAGATTCTGCCATGCTGATGCAGCTGTTAGACAGAGTGGCAGATGCCCTGCAGATAAAGCCGGATGTTTGGCGCAGAGTGATGACCCGAGGCTTTCTGTTGTCTGTGGACGGAGCACACGGTCTGCATCCTAATTACACATCGAAGGGGGATATTACCAATGAAGTGCTTCTTGGGAAGGGACCTGTGATTAAGACCAGTGCCAGCCAGCGCTATATCTCAGACAGCGAGGGCACAGCAATTCTGATGCAACTTTGCAGGAAGCATCATATTGCCTATCAGATTCAGGTGAATCGTTCCGGTATGCCGGGAGGACAGACATTAGGGCCCATAGCTTCCTCCTATCTCCCATGGCAGGGAGCAGATTTGGGGGTGCCCATGCTGGCCATGCACTCGGCCAATGAGATGGCTTCCACAGCAGATTGGGATGCCTTGTGTGACCTGATACAGGCTTTTTTCTCCTAGCGGATGGAACTGCGATAAGCGCTGGGAGACATATTCACATACTTTTTGAAAAGTTTTCCAAAATAACTCAGATCATAAATTCCACAGGAGTTGGCAATGGTTTGGATTTGCAGGTCGGTGGTGTTGAGCAGGAAAAGTGCATGCTCAATTCGCTTACTGTTCACATAATCCGTCAGAGCCTCTCCTGTTTCTTTTTTGAAGAGTGTGGACAGATAGCTTGCATTCTGATTTAGTTCCTCGGCAAAACGTTTCAGGCTCAAATCCGCCGTCAAATCTGTGTCAATCAGAGTGATAATCCGTTGTACCGGGAGCGAGTATCCGTTGATGGAGCGGTTCTGTACCAGCAGGGCATACTTCCTGGCCATATATCGAATCAGCTCTACGGCTTCTTCCACAGAGGTGATTTGTTCAATTTGCCTTGCAAAGTCAGATGATATCTGATGAATATAGATAGGAGGTACGCCTCCCCGCTCCGCAGTTTTGCGGCACAGAGTGTTTTGGATAATGCATTGATTCTTAAAATTCCTAATGGTATCCGGAGTCCGCTGTTCGATGTCTGAGAGAGAGGATTGCGGACCATCCTCCTGAAAGAACTGTTCGATTTTCTTGGTGTTTCCCGCCCGGATACAATCCAGCATATTATTTTCTACGGCATATAATTCATCTACGGTCATATTGGGCATCATACTTTTGTTCTCAGAGGCCAGTGTGCCCGGCAGGGAATCCATAACTTTGTTTTGGTAGTCTGCGGGACTTATGGAGTGATTCTCTTGTGTGAAATTCTCTCCGTCCCCAAAAATCTCCTGACAATATCCGTACAAAAGCCCTTCCACTGTGTTGATGTCCTGTTCTTTGGTAAGGGAGTTATACTGAGACTGTATCACGGCACGACTGGAAGCAGAGAGGTGAAGAGCCTCTAAAATTTCCAAAAGCCGACTGTCTGTCAGAGTGCTGTTTCGCACAGGCCCCACCAACAAAAATGATTGTTCTCCTGCAAAAGGAAGAAGCAGGGCATAGTGGTGACACTGGAGATAATCTATTTCATGGTACAGCACATGGGGAGTTAAATTGCCCAAAATGTATTGATAGATTTCATCGGTGGTTTTGCGGAAGGCATAGACCACGGTACTCACATAAGCATTCTTTTGGTAATCATCGGCAGAGTGGATGACACATGCGGGAATACCCATATTCTTAAGAAGTTTTATAAAAAAATCCGTTGTTTGCTGTAGCATTTCTGACATGATAAGCCTCCTGTGTCGAAACTTTTTCCTTATATTATGTTTTTATGCTATAAATGACATTATCTGGAAAGATAAAATAAAACAATAATTGCATTTATTTTATAATACCCAAAAATCTTACCAATTTCAATAGATATTGTTATAACGTAAGAAAAAGGGAAATGCTATGATGAGACTAAGTTAATTGCACCGTGTGTGAAAAGGAGGAACAAAATGAGTAAAACAAAAGAAGTAAAACCTTTTGGCATTAAGGACAAAATCGGTTACATGATGGGTGACTTTGGTAACGACTTCACCTTCATCCTGTCCACAATGCTACTGACAAAATTTTATACCGACGTTATGGGAGTATCCGCAGCGGTTGTAGGTACCATTATGATGCTTGCACGTTTCGTAGATGCTTTCACCGATGTTACCATGGGTCGTATTTGTGACCGTTCTAAGGTAACACCTAATGGTAAGTTCAAGCCTTGGATTCTTCGTATGTGTATTCCGGTTGCTCTGGCATCTTTCCTGATGTATCAGAGTGGTCTTTCCGGACTTCCTACCGGCGTTAAGGTGGCATATTTGGCAATCACATATTTGTTGTGGGGTTCATTCACCTATACCGGTATCAACATTCCTTATGGTTCTATGGCATCTGCTATTTCTGCTGATGCAAGTGACCGCCAGTCACTTTCTACTTTCCGTACTATGGGTGGTATGTTGGCAGGTATGGTAATCGGAGTTCTCCTTCCACTGATCGCATATGAGAAGGTTGGCGGAAAAGAGACATTGATTGGATCTAAGGTTACCTTGGCAGCAGGTATCTTTTCTATTCTTGCCATCGTTTGTTACTTGCTTTGCTACAAGCTTGTGACAGAGCGTGTGGTTGTAGAGAGCACTCAGGAAGGCAAGGGAACATCTGTTGGACAGATGCTTAAGAATGCATTTAAGAACCGCGCTTTGATTTCTATTATTGTGGCATCTGTAGTTATGTTGTTGGCTCAGCTTACTATGCAGAACATGGGTGCATATATTTATCCTGACTACTACAACAATGCAGCAGCACAGTCAGCATCTACCTTGCTTATGATGGTAGGTATGATTGTGGCAGCAGCGATTGCAAAGCCATTGGCAAATAAATTTGGTAAGGCAGAGGTTTCTGTAGTATCTAATCTTTTTGCGGCAGTAGTTATGGTGATACTTTGGGTAGTTCGTCCACAGAGCGTTTGGGTATACTGTGGTTTGCAGATGCTTTGCTGGTTAGGACTTGGTGTATTCTCTATGGTATGTTGGGCACTGATTACAGACGTTATCGATTACTCAGAGATTAAGAACGGTGTTCGTGAAGATGGTACCGTATATGCACTTTATTCTTTCGCTCGTAAGTTGGGACAGGCTTTGGCAGCAGGTTTATCAGGATGGCTCTTGACAGCTATCGGCTACAGCTCAGAGGCAGCAGCAGAGGGAATGAAGCAGACACAGCCTGTA
>JAQXIY010000041.1 GCA_029008035.1 Lachnospiraceae bacterium | reverse complement strand
TGACGATCACATCCACAGTCTTGCTGGTTTAAATTCTGACCACACACAGAGCAAATACCCTTGCAATCATCCTTACACAAGACTTTTGTAGGCCAGTTAACCAAGATTTCGTCATAAATCAGTCTGTCAACATCCAGACACAGTTCCTCCAGAAAGGTTAACTCCTCATCCTCTTCACAAATCACCTTACCATCCTCAAGATTCACACTGCGGTCAATCTCAATAGAAAAAGTGGTGACGACATCTTCCAGACATCTGTCACAAGGAATTACCACATCCAAAGTAGTGTTGCCCGAAATCAATAATCGCTTATTGTTATCATTTGTCAGACATAAATTGAATGGCTTAATACCTGTAATAGGAAATCTCTGATCTGCAGATGTAAAAAACTCCATAGACCTCTGCACGGTCACTTCCTTTTTCTTATCTGCTGTAGATACTACATCTAAAATATCAATCGTCATAGTCTCTCCTATCCACACTCAATCAATTATACATAGACAAATATGGGTTGTCAACAACTTTTTGCAACAATTGTAACTATTTTACAAGTGCAACAGTCTCCCTTGCAATAGCCAATTCTTCGTTGGTTGGGACTACGCAAACAGTCACCTTAGACTCCGGTGTAGAGAGAATCACTTCATCTCCAAAAGTCTTAAGATTCACATCTTCCTGAATGGAAATTCCCAAGTAGCCAAGATACTCACATACCTTGCGGCGAACAAGCGCTACATTCTCGCCAATTCCTGCTGTAAATGCAATAGCATCTACACCGTTCATAGCTGCAACATAAGAGCCAATATACTTCGCAACACGGTAGCAGAATACATCTACTGCTGTTGCAGCAAGCTCGTTACCTTGCTTAATCTCTTCCTGCAAATCACGGAAGTCGCTGGAACCACCTCTGGTCATACCGGACACACCGGACTTTTTATTCAGAACATTCATAATGCCCTCGATATCAAGATTTTCCTTCTTAGCGATGAACTCCATAATAGCCGGGTCAATATCACCGGAGCGGGTTCCCATCACAAGACCTTCCAATGGTGTAAGTCCCATAGAAGTGTCTACACACTCGCCATTTAACACAGCACTGATGGAAGCACCATTGCCCAAGTGAGCCACAATAATCCTAGAATTGTTCAAATCCATTCCCAAAAACTCCGCACATCTCTTAGAAACGAAACTGTGGCTGGTTCCGTGGAAGCCATATCTTCTCACCTTGTACTTCTCATAGTACTCGTACGGAAGACCATACATATATGCTTTCTTAGGCATTGTCTGATGAAAGGCTGTATCAAAAACCCCCACCATCGGAACGGATGGCATCAGTTCTTTACAAGCATTGATACCAATCAAGTTGGCTGGATTGTGAAGGGGTGCCAAATCGTTACACTCCTCAATTGCATCTAACACTTCATCAGTAAGCACAACAGAAGAAGCAAACTTCTCACCGCCATGTACCACACGATGTCCAACAGCATCAATCTCTTCCAAGCTCTTGATAGCCCCTGTGGCCGGATTGACCAGTGCCTCGATAACAAGCTGAATCGCCTGCTTGTGCGTAGGCATCGCAGTCTCTGTAATCTCCTTATCTAAACCTGTCTTCTGGTATACCAGTCTTCCGTCAATACCGATGCGCTCACAAAGCCCCTTGGCCAGAACTGCTTCGCTGTCGGAATCAATCAGCTGGTATTTCAAAGATGAACTTCCGCAGTTAATAACTAATACGTTCATAATCTTATCCCTCTCTTTTCTTATTTCCCTGTCAAATGTTACCTTTGACAATCTATTTCATTATACTCTCAATTTTTTTGTGGTACAAGTCACCCCTTGAATTTATTTCAATACAAAGAAAACTATGGTATGATAAACATATTAAATTTATCGGAGAATGATGATGAAGGTTGTTGGAATCGTTGCAGAATATAATCCATTTCATTTGGGGCATGCCTATCAACTACAGTATGCAAGAGAGACTCTGGGTGCAGACTACTGTGTGATTGTGATGAGCGGGTCTTTTACACAGCGTGGCACACCTGCTCTATTTGACAAATACACACGAGCTTCCTACGCCCTTAGCTGTGGTGCCGATTTGGTACTAGAACTTCCTGTCATCTATGCCACCGCCAGTGCTGAGGCCTTTGCTCTTGGCGGTGTGAGTACTCTGCAAAACACCGGTGTGGTGGACACGCTGCTTTTTGGATGTGAGGCAAATAACATTGCCCCTTTGCAAGAAATCGCCTCTATCTTAGTAGATGAGCCGGAAGAATACAGACAAATATTGCATTCAGAATTACAGCAGGGTAAATCCTTTGCCACTGCCAGAGCATCGGCATTGGTTCATCCGGAATACGAATCTATCATTTCAACCCCCAACAATATTCTTGCCGTGGAATATCTCAAGGCATTAAAGCGCCTGAATTCATCCATACAACCGGTGGGATTGCAACGGAAGGGATGCGGATACCACGATGAAACACTGCAGTCTCCCCTCGCCTCCGCCACTGCCATTCGTAAGTTTATCTATGCACAGAGCACCTTTGCTTCAGAATCTGATTGCCGGGAAATGTTATCGCAGATGCCCCGGACTCTACAGGAAAATGTCCTTTGCAAGTTACAGGCCGGTGAATTTCTCTCACCTGAAGATATCTCACTTCTTTTGCACTATGCACTGATGTCTTCCACCGATTTTCGTTGTTTTTACGACTGTAGCGAAGATATTTCGAATAAAATCCTGCGTAACCGACATTTGTATGCAAGTTTTGATGCTTTTTGTCAGCAATTAAAGTCAAAAGATGTGGCCTACTCCAGAATCTCTCGGATTTTATGTCACATTCTACTGGGTATTACAGATGAAATTATCCCAGACTTAACCGCCAAGCCAATACCCTCCCGAATGCTTCCCTATCTGCGTGTTTTGGGCTTTAACGAAAAGGGAAGTGCTCTGCTCTCTGAAATTAAAACGAAAGGGGCGGTGCCACTGCTCACCACTCCCAAGGATGCTCATACCTTCCTGTCTCCGGAAGCGCTCTCTATATTACAGAAAGACATCTTTGCATCGGATGTATATCGTATGGCTTTGTCAGAGAAAACCGGACAGGCCTATCCGAATGAATATACCAGAAGATTTACTCCCCAATAAGCTAAAAAGGCTTGACCAAGAATTCACTCTTAGTCAAGCCTAATTTTGAGCTAATGTAAGATTAATGATGGAACAGACGTATGCCGGTAAAGGCCATTGTCATACCATACTTGTTACATGTCTCGATAACATGGTCATCGCGAATAGAACCACCCGGCTCTGCCACATACTGTACGCCACTCTTATGAGCGCGCTCAATGTTGTCACCAAATGGGAAGAAGGCATCGGAACCCAGGGCAACTCCTGTCATCTGATCCAACCATGCTCTCTTCTCCTCTCTGGTGAAAACTTCCGGCTTCACTTTGAAGATATTCTCCCATGCGCCGTCTGATAAAACATCCATATAATCTTCACCAATGTAAAGGTCGATAGCATTATCTCTGTCTGCTCTGCGAATACCGTCAACAAACTGCAGGTTCATAACCTTTGGTGACTGACGAAGGAACCAGTTGTCCGCCTTACTTCCGGCCAGTCTAGTGCAGTGAATTCTGGACTGCTGTCCGGCACCAATGCCGATAGCCTGACCATCCTTAGCATAACAAACAGAATTAGACTGTGTATATTTCAATGTAATCATGGCAATAGCCAAATCAATCTTGGCCTGCTGTGGCAAATCCTTGCAGTCTGTCACAATATTTGAGAAGAAATCATCATCGATGACCAATTCATTTCTTCCCTGCTCAAAAGTAATACCAAAAACTTCCTTGCGCTCAATAGGCTTTGGCACATAATTAGGGTCAATCTCAATCACATTGTAATTGCCATTCTTCTTCTGCTTAAGAATCTCCAGTGCTTCTTCTGTATAACCCGGGGCGATAACACCATCGGAAACCTCTCTCTTGATAATCATAGCTGTTGCCTTGTCACAGACATCAGACAAAGAGATAAAATCGCCAAAGGAAGACATACGGTCAGCACCTCTTGCTCTTGCGTAAGCATTCGCAATGGGAGAGAATTCAACATCCATATCATCCACCCAGTAAATCTTCTTCTCTACATCTGAAAGAGGAAGCCCTACAGCGGCACCTGCAGGTGACACATGCTTAAAGGAAGTTGCAGCCGGAAGGCCTGTGGCCTCCTTTAATTCCTTGACAAGCTGCCAACCATTGAAAGCATCCAGGAAATTAATGTAACCCGGCTTACCGCAAAGCACCTGGATGGGAAGTTCCCCTTCCTCCATGTATATTCTGGACGGCTTCTGGTTAGGGTTACAACCGTATTTTAATTCTAATTCTTTCATTATGATGACTCCCTTCTACTCTTACTGATTCTTGTTGATAATCTTGGTCTCGTATGCACCTGTAGCAATATCGATGTAACGAACAAAAAGGGAAACCTTATTGTCCTGATTCAGGCTGTTCCAAATCTTGTCCGCAAAAGCATCCATATCATCCTCAATGGCAACCAGTTTAGGCTCGCCCTCAAAGCTTGGAAGAGGATTGCCGTCACACTTGTAGGTATGAATAAAATGGCCTTCTCCTGCCACCGGATTCTCATAAGCAAAGGTGTAACGATTGCATGCATCCGGATTTCCATTATTACTTTTCAAAATAGACATTGCATAGTTGTATGCTCCATCTTCGATATGCATAATTCCTGAAATTCTGGGAGTGTAGTTAGGTCCATCCGGCTCAAATTCTCTAGTGCGAAGAGCCTGCTCAAATGTCATCTGCTTGTCCATCAAATCATAAATGGTATCTGTCTGATCTCCATTGGTAACAATGGTCTTATTACCGAGCACACGAACGGGTGCATAGATAATCAAGCTTGGATCACTCAACTTTGAAGGATCAAACGCTTGGGTGCGAATTCCCTCTCCATCTTCAACAAAGACACGATTACGGCTGTTCTCACTGCGCCCCATAATAAAATATGCTGTTACCGCCTTTGTTCCATCAGGTGTCTTTCCAATGACAATACCGCGTCCCGGGTAAGCATTTTGTTGCAATTCCTGCTCCAATGATAACATTTCCATGAAACTACCTCCTAAAAATAATAAGCTTAATCGTCTACATTATATCCTATTTTTCTACATATGACTATGATTAGTTCCTAATAGCACTTATTAGCTGTACTTATCATAATCCATTAATTTATAAGACAAAAAACCTTCCTCCCTTTCGTTAGGGAAGAAGGTTTTCTCATATTCACTACCATGAAATCAAATATAGGAATTGTAAGAATTCATCAGTGTATTCATAGAAACAGCACCTGTTCTGGTATAACTGCCCCCTGAAGCCTGTGCCACAACCGCACTGTTAATCATAGACGCCTGGGTGGCAACCTGATAACCATATCCGCCCTGGGATTGGAACAATGATTTGGCAATTGTCATATCGCTGTTCTTAAATGTACTCTCATCAAGGGAAAGTTTTCCTTCCCCATCCACAGAAATTCCTATTTTCCCCAGAAGTGCGGCATTCGCCTTGGTGTTTTGCATCATTCGATTCACTCCATTGGCTACCGATGTAATATCAGAATCACTTCCGCTTGTTATCATATCATTGTATTCCTTAACAAAACCATTAACGCCTTCATAGATGGCATTCAAATCATAGTCATAGGAAACTTTTCCTGATTTATCCGTCACAGACTGCTTCTTAAATACCGAGTCGCTACCCTTTGCCAAAAGCTTGTTTGCAGCATCAGACAAACCGGTTGCATCTTCTTTTAACGCTTTTAATTCTGCGGCCTTACTCTCATAAGTATCCTCTTTCTTATCCTGCACATCAGCCTTGGTGCCTACATTTGTGGAGGCATCAGAGTTGTAATAAGCCTTGAGGAGTTTGTGGTAAGAACCATTGCGAATGGAATAGTAATCACTGAGCATAGAAGTAGTACCCGCCAAGATATTGCTGTTTGCAGATGCACCGGGCAAACTGGAAAACAATGTGCTAATACTTGATGAATCAAATCCTGAAACTGTCACACCCATAAAATCACTCCTTTGAAAAAACGACATCCTTATCTATCCTTTATATCGACCGGATAATGTCCGGGTTAAACCCCAAATCTCTACATAATATCCTCAATCTGCCAGTCAATAGGCTCCCTTCCATTGGAAACAAGAAATTCATTCGCCTTTGAAAAATGTTTGCATCCAAAAAATCCTCGATAAGCCGATAACGGACTGGGATGAGGCGCTTCTAAAATCAAATGTTTATCGTTATGCAGTAATCTCTTCTTCATCTGTGCCGGTCTGCCCCAAAGCAAAAAAACAACCGGATTCTCTTGCTCATCAACAGTTCGAATCACCGCATCCGTAAATTCCTCCCACCCGATATTCTGATGGGAGTTGGCCTGATGGGCCCGTACTGTCAAAACCGTGTTCAGAAGCAACACCCCCTGCTTTGCCCACTTTACAAGATAGCCGTTATTAGGAATCTTGCACCCCAAATCATCAGCCAATTCCTTATAGATATTCACCAGGGACGGCGGAATATCTACATCCGGGCGGACAGAAAAGCAAAGCCCATGAGCCTGTCCAAAATTATGATATGGATCCTGACCTATAATCACCACTTTTACTTCCGATAGCGGAGTCAGATGAAAGGCATTGAAAATATCATCTGCCGGCGGAAACACCGGGCCTGATGCATATTCACGCTGCACTGTTTGATATAATTTCTTATAATATGGTTTACGAAATTCCTCAGAAAGAGGTTCTAACCAATCATTTGTAATTGCAGGCATACCATCACCTCTATATTCTAACGGATACGCCTCTGTCAGACAGATAGCGCTTTAAATCGCAGATTTCCAACTCTTTGTAATGGAAAAGGGACGCTGCTAATGCCGCATCTGCCATCCCCTCGGTCAACGCATCATAAAAGTGTTCCTTCGTTCCTGCACCGCCGGAGGCAATCACCGGAATGGAAACATTCTCCGCGATTTGTCTGGTGAGGGAAATATCGTACCCCGCCTTGGTGCCATCACAATCCATACTGGTCAAAAGAATCTCTCCGGCCCCTAATCTCTCAGCTTCCATTGCCCATTCCACAGCATCCAACCCCACATCAATCCGGCCACCGTTTTTGTATACATTCCAGCCGGTTCCATCAGCACGGCGCTTAGCGTCTATCGCAACCACAACACACTGGCTGCCAAACTTATCTGCGGCCTCAGAAATCAACGTTGGATTGTTGATAGCAGAGGAATTAATAGAAATTTTATCCGCTCCTTCCCGCAACAACATCCGAAAATCCTCTATGGTTCGAATGCCACCACCAACCGTAAAAGGAATAAACACATTGGCAGCTACCTGACGTACCATATCCACCACAGTATTGCGATGATCGCTGGAAGCTGTAATATCCAAAAATACCACTTCATCAGCCCCCGCCCTGTCATAGGCCGCTGCAATTTCCACCGGATTTCCTGCGTCCTTTAAGTCCACAAAATTGACACCTTTCACCACTCGTCCATCCTTCACATCCAGGCATGGAATAATTCGTTTTGTAAACATCCTTGTTGTCTCCTACAAATCAGCAAAATTCTGTAAAATTCTTCTTCCTACTTCACTACTTTTCTCCGGGTGAAACTGGCAGGCAAAGACGTTGTCTCTCTCTACGGAAGCATGTATGGTAACTCCATACTCTGTAGTGGCCTTTACAATCGAATCATCCTTTGCTTGTAGATAGTAAGAATGAACAAAATACACATAAGAGCCCTCGTCAATCCCTTGAAACAATCTGCCCTTACCGGGATAGTCCAGAGAGTTCCAGCCAATATGAGGAATTTTAAGCCCCGGAGCGTCCGGAATACGCTTAATCGCCCCCGGCAAAACACCTAATCCCTCAACTCCTGCAGACTCATCGCTTCCCTCAAACAAAAGCTGTAGCCCCAGACAAATGCCCAAAAAAGGCTTTTCCATACTGACAGCCTCTGCAATGGCTTTATCTAATTCATAATGCTTTAGATGCTCCATGGCATCTCCAAAGGAACCAACTCCGGGTAAAACCACTTTATCAGCGTTACATATCTCGCGAAAATCCCGGGTTAGTATCGTCTCTTCTCCTATCCGGTGAAATGCTTTTTCCACACTTTTTATATTACCGGCATCGTAATCTAGTATTGCTATCATGGATAATCCTCACATTGTTATAAATTGTCACCTTCGATAATCTCGTCTATACGAACGGAGTAATCCTCACGATTCAGCTTATACAGGGCAACAGCTTCCTCTCTGGAAACGCCAAACTGATCTGACAAAAGCTGTACTAAAGTCTCTCCCAGAGTTTTGTACTCTTCCTCAATGCCCAGGGATTTGGCCTCCTCATAATTCTCATCATATCTCGCCACTCCAATCACCAGCGAATCCAAGACAAGAGGATACTTCTCCTTTGTCATCAAGACCTGATACTCCCGACTGCGCTTCTGCAAATCTCCAAGCAATCTTGCTTTTCTGAACAAATCTTGATCATCTTCTTTTAAATTTACACCCATGAGATCTTCATAGGCTGAGAAATAATCTCCGGCATTGTAAGCAGCTCTTGCATTGGAAAGAGACATACGATATCCCAGTGCATTCTGGCCCAAAGTAATAAGCACAACAACAGAAATTCCCAATGCCAAAAAGACCATAATCAACTTGCCAGGTATTTTTGGTGAGTTGTCCGGTACCTTTTCTTTTTTGGGTTTCTTTTCTCTTGGTGCTTTTTGTTTCTTCTCTTTCTCTTCCTTGGGCTTTTTTTCTTTTTTCTCCTTACGCTTTTTTTCTTTCTTATTGCCTTCCTGCTCTGCTTCATCTAAGCTCTTAAGAATATCTAAATTCTCTTGGGAAATATCGTCTCCCTCTTCCGGAGAAATATCTAAAACATCCTTGGATTCTGTTTCATCCTTGTCTTTTGATTTCTTAGAAAACAAAGATAGCAGTTTGCTGATAAACCCGGGCTTCTTTATCTCCTCTTCCGACTCTTCCAACGTTTCTTCTGTAGAGTCATCCAACAAGTTCTCTCCCGGACTTATAGCGTCCGCCTGAAGTTCAAACTCTTCCTGAGCCTCTTCCAATTCCACATGTTCGTCATCCGCCTGTAACAGAGCTCCGATATCCCCCAAATCAGCATCTGAGGATAACAAATCCATCAAATCCATATCGGCGTTATCCTCATCCAGCATAGCTCCGTTTTCCTCCAAATCAGGGAGTTCATCTTCAAATTCTCCCAGGGAAGGCAGTTCGTCATCCTCCTCTACCGGAGCCTCCGTTTCCTCTGTCACCGGGTCATCTGTCATGTCCGGCAATACCATAGGATCCTCAAACGCTTCCCCTTCATCCGCCTCTGCGGTCTCATAGGAATCTGGGGTCAGAATCTCCTCTTCTTCCGGCAAATCCATTGGTATCTCTCCATGTTCAATCTGTTCCTTGGCCTGATTAACAATATCCTCTATGCTGTCCATAAAGGATGGCTCGTTCTCCCTGGCAAACGCCATTTCCTCCCTGTTAATCTCCTCTTCAAAGTCTCGGATGAAGGCATCTACATCTGTTTCATCCGCCGCCAAATCCTCTTCAAATTCCCGAAGAAAATCCTCCTCTGAAAATGCTCTGCGAAGGTTGGTATGTAAGGTCGGCTCCGGCGTATAGTCATGCAGGCCACTTGCTTCCATAAAATCATCACCGGGGCTGATTCTGCTATTGCGTTGTTCCTCTCTCTGCTTTCTGCTCTCTTCCGCAATCTCTTCTGCCCTCTTCACATCACTGCGAACCGTCTTAACAGAATCGAGCAAGCCATCTAAGTAGTCCTCTGAATTTGCCAACGTACTTTCCTCCATCGTCTATCAATAAAAAGAAATAGGAAATGAAATCCACCTCCTATAAAGCAAGATTAGGGATGTGCGAAAACACATCCCTATCCAATCTGTATTATTTTCTACCAGACTCGTATTTCTCTATCAACTCATCTACCGCCGAAACAAGTTTTCCAATCTCCGGCTTTGTTAACTGAGCATCCGCCCCTAAGGATTCTCCCTTCAGTCGAATCTCCTCGTTAATCAAAGATGAGAAAATGATAAGCGGGATTTTCTTCATGGTGTCGTTTTCTTTTACCAATTTGGTCAATCGGTGTCCATCCATCAACGGCATCTCAATATCAGTGATAATACAGTGTACATCGTCTAAAACTGTGCCATTCTTGGTCATTTCCACCAAGTGATCCCATGCTTCCTGACCGTTTGCATTTACGTTCAGGTTGGTATAGCCGGCTTTGCGAAGACATTCACAAATCAACTTGCTCAACAGCGGAGAATCCTCAGCAATCATAATCGGAGAATTGCTTCGATCCCGTCCTTGATAATTATCCATATCGGAAACCTTGAGACCGGTCTCCGGATTGATATCTGACACAATCTTCTCGAAGTCCAAAATTACAACCAACTTGTCCTGCAACTTAATCACACCTGTAGATACCGCAGTGTCATCAGCGCTAATAGTGGAATCCGGCTTGATGATATCTTCCCAGGAAACACGATGAATACCCAGAACCTCATCCACATGGAAGGCTGTATTCAATTTGTTAAAATTCGTGATGATAAACAAACCGTCTGTATCCGGATTATCCGGAAGATTCAGACACTTTCTTAAATTAATAACAGAAATCATAGTGTCTCGCGGCATAAAGATACCTTCGATACACGGATGAGTGTTCGGAAGTGGAGTTACCGGCTGATACAGAAGAATCTCACGAATCTTTGCCACATTAATTCCGTAATGATTGTCCGCAATCTTAAACTCCAATATCTCTAACTCATTTGTTCCTGATTCCAGCAAAATATTTGTGTCCATACCTTTTCCTCCCAATAAAGTTGTATTGTATTATAACGCAATTCTATAAACCATATCACCCTCTACAGTCACATCCAGCATCAAACTGGTGATGTCCTGCAGATTATCTTGCTCTGTGTGAAAAATAAGTACCACGTCGTCTGTAGTTCCCGGACCAAAATCCTTGTTGTAGTAGGTTGATAAATCATCCATGGACAATGTGGTGGTACACTCAATATACTCCCCATCATTAATAGACAAGCCATACTCCAAAGGATGATTCAACAAATCCACCGTCACACTCTTGTCGGAGATATTCGCCGCCTGAATCCTCAATAACAGATACGCGCAACCCGGGTCAGCATCCGGTATGGCAACATCCTGAGTGGCAAACGTCTCCGTCACATCATATCCTTGATAGGTAAAGGTCATACCATCAATTCCGATAATCTCCGTAAGGGTTTTCCCACTGTCTGTCTGTTGTTCTTCCTCTGATGTATTCTGTTCTGATTGTTCCTTCTTAGAATCTCGCCTAGCCGGGTCCACATAGGAATATCCTTTGTCCTGAGCACGATTGAATTTGGAAACCACCTTGGCCGCATAGAGGACAACCTGTTCTTCCTCATCCTCAGTCATCTCCAAAAGCGTTGTGCCACATCCCGTCAGGGAAATACAAAGACAAAGCAGCATTCCGCAAAGAATCCGCTTATGTAATTTCATGTAACGCTCCTTGAACATCCAAAAGTTCTATACTACATATAATGTTATCATTCTTATCCCCATTATTCAACAAAAATTTGGCGATTTTTCTGAAAATTACACTTCTAATTCAAACCAAAATTCCACTCCGTTTTCATGATTGATCACACCATATTGCTGCTGAAAACTGTCCATAACAGCCTTAACAATGGAAAGGCCTATCCCTGTACCACCATATTCTCTTGTTCTTGCCTTATCCACTTTATAAAACTTATCCCAAATATGAGGTATGCTGTCCTGCGGAATTGGAGTTCCGGTATTAAAGACAGAAATGCGCAAGTGCTTATCCCTCTGTTCCAGCGTGATGGAGATACGCTTCTCTCCCGCCGCATAGTGAAGGGCATTACTCAAATAATTATTCAATACCTGTTCCACCAGAAAATCATCTGCATAGACATATACCGGCCCTTCCTCCCCAAACTCTACGGTAATACCCTGTTGTTCCAGCAATACCTGCATTGTGGATAGCATATTGGAAATCATAGAGACAATATCAAAACGATGGTACGTCACCTGGCTGCTTCCCGTCTCAATTTGATTGAGCGAAATCATAGATAACACCATGCGATTCATCTTCTTCGCCTCATCAATGATCACATTGCAATAGTATTCTCTGCTCTCCGGGTCATCACTGATACCCTCAGCAAGCCCCTCTGCATATCCTTGAATCACAGCAATTGGTGTCTTTAATTCATGGGAAACATTGGCCACAAAAGTTTGCTGACTCTTTTGTCTCTGTTCTCGCAAATCAATATCGGCCTGCAAATCGTGATTGGCCTGTTTCAATTCCAAGATATTTTTCTCCAAAGCCTCCGAGAGTTCATTCATGTGCTCTCCCAACACATCCACTTCATTGCGTCTCTTGTTGCTCACATATTTTGCTTCGAAATCCAAATTTGCCATTCTCTTTGATATCTCTGTGAGGGTAATAATCGGTTGTGTAATACGCTTGGTAGAAATAATCACCGCTTGAATGCTAAGAAACAGTGCAACAATCCCCACACAAACTAAGAATCGATTGGCCAGATTGGTACTTTCCCGAATCCCCTCTACGGCCGACCGCATCATAATAAGATTGCCATTTCCCAAAGTTCCACACAAGACAAGATACTCCTCGTTGAGTCGATGATCCTGTTGGCGTAAAATTACATAATTATCCTCCGAATCAAGCACATTGTTTTTATCCTGTGTCTGTTGTCCCAAAATTGCTGACAATAGCTGGGAAAACAATTCATCAGACTGTTGTGTTGTGGACAAAATAATCTGTCCTGCAGAATCCATCACCACCACAGAAATGTTATGATTGGCATGGGATTTCTCCAATTGAAGCAAAAAACTATCGTCTTTTAATTTTCCTTCTTCCGCTGCCTGATTAACCAATTGAAAGTTGGAAATCATAGCTTGTCTCTTTTCACGAATATAAAAAACGCCAAGAAAGCAGGTGTTCACCAGCCACAGTACCAGCAAAGTCAAGGTAAGTATAGCCACAGATACACCTGCGATTTGGCGATTAATATTGTGAATTTTACTCGTCGATTTCAAACTTGTACCCCATTCCCCAAATTGTTTTGATGTATGCACCTTTTTCGCCAATCTTAGCACGAAGTTTTTTAACATGTGTGTCTATGGTTCTGGCATCCCCAAAATAATCATAACTCCACACTCCGTTTAATATCTTGTCACGAGAAAGGGCAATATTGCGATTTTCCAAAAAGTATGTCAAAAGTTCAAACTCTTTCACACTGAGTATCACTTCCTTGCCGTCCACCGTCACCATATGGCCCTGCTTGTCAACAACAATACCGCCTGCCTCCAAAAGGTTATTTTCTCCTTCCGCAAAACCATCCGCACGACGCAGCAGAGCATTTACATGAGCCATGAGTATTTTGGGACTAAAGGGCTTCGATATATATTCGTCTGCACCATAGGAAAAGCCATTTAGCACGTCATTCTCTTCTCCCTTTGCCGTCAACATAATTATTGGCAGATGAGAGGTCTCCCGTATCTCCTTACACACATCAAATCCGTTCATCTTGGGCATCATCACATCCAAAATCACTAACTCAATATCACGGTCATTATAGAACAAATCCAATGCTGCTTCTCCGTCTGCCGCGTCTACCACCTCATACCCTTCCCGAACCAGGTAGTCTGTAATCAATTTGCGCAACCGTTCCTCGTCATCTGCAATCAAAATCTTCTTTGCCATGATTTGCTTCCTTTCCTACAAGTAATTCTTACCCTAATCATATGGTAAGAATATGTAAAAACTGTGAATTATTGTCCTAGCTGCTGTTCTCGTTTTACCAGGTTCTCCTCCCGCTGATTCAATTCCTGCTCCCATCCGGCATACTTGTCAATAATCTTCTGCTCATAATTTAGAATGGTAGGATGCTGACTGGTGGCATTCACCACAAACATTCCAACGATAATCAGCCCCATAGTGATACAGACTACCGACAAAATGCGCGTCAATCTTTTATATCGCTTCAGTTCCTTTTCAAGGGCAACGGATCTCTTTGTGGACTTTGGCACAGGCTTGCCCGGCACCGGTGGAATATGCTTGCCCGCAAGGCTTTTCTCTCTGATTAGCGTTTGATAGATTTCATCCAAAAAGGAAATCCCCAGTTTTGTGTGAAACAGATCCTTTTCCAACATTTGACAATACAATGCAAAAACAGACTCCGGATCCTCTGTCTTCATTTGTTTTGTGATATAGGCGATTGCCTTTGCTTCCTTTTCTGCCGCTTTTGCCTCGTCCACATTTTCAAATGTAAACTCACCTATTTTGTATGTCATTTCCCACTCTCCCGGTACATTTTTCTTTGAACTTACCACATTTCATGTATTTGTGCAAACACTTCCGTTTATCGTTGCATTTTTTGTTTTTTCACCATACAATACTACTATACGAATGATGTCATATGGAAAGAGGGAAGTTTATGATAGGTCTTTTTATGATGCATTTTGTCTCCCATCCGAAACGCTCTACTTACGAGGAGACAAGGCAACGGGAAATAAGCCGGAATCACTGGGGTAACTACGATGACATTCCCAAGGAAGAATGGAATATCACCAGTTTTGACGGTTCCCTTTTACACGGTTATTTTCTGCCAAACAACTCAAATCGATATGTAATTATTACCCACGGGTATACGGACACTCATCACGGCAGTGTAAAATATGCCAATATATATTACTCTCTGGGATATAATGTTTACCTCTACGATATTCGTTATCATGGTGTAAACGAGCACAAAAAGAACTACTGTACTATGGGCGATGCAGAGAGCAAGGACTTATCCGCTGTCATTGCCGCTCACTATCAGCGCTTTGGAAAGGATATCTTTCTGGGTATTCATGGCGAGAGCCTTGGTGCTGCCAGCAGTATTCTGTCTTTGGAATACAATCAGCAATTGAACTTCTGCGTGGCTGACTGTCCTTTCTACGATTTGAAAGAATTGCTATATTACCAGGCCATGCAAATGTTTCATATGCCAAAGCCTATGGTTCATCTTGCCAACATGTGGTATCGCATACTAAAGCATCGGAACTTTTTTAAAATTTCTCCGGTAAAAGTTATAGCTCAAAATCATGTGCCATTTCTGCTGATTCACGGAGGGGATGATGATTTTATCCCCACATATCACAGTTATAAGCTTTTTGAGGCATGTCCGAGTTCTTGCAACAAGACTCTGCATATTATGCCCGGTGCCAATCACGCAGAATCCTATAAGGTAAATACTAAGCTTTATCAGCAGTGGATTGAGGAGTTCCTCGATACCTTATCATAGCCATACTTATATGACATTAAAAAAGCTAGTCCTCAAATTGGACTAGCTTTTATTGTATTAGTCTTCCTTCCAGACAAGTTCTTCCTCTTCAAAACCATGTTTCTTCTTGTGATTGATTACCAGACGCACAATAAATCCACTAATAAACACCAGTACAGATACCAGCCATCCGGCAATGAGTTCTGCCCAGAGTGCATATCCGTAGTGGCCACCCTTCAAGGCAAACAAACTATAGATATTCCATACAAAAAGAATGGTCAACGTAATCGGAGCAATGTAGCGAATGGATATTCTAAACCATCCACGTTTCATCTTAAACTTCGTTGTGTTACGGTTCACCTGAGCCAACACCTTATCTGTGTCAAAGCACCATCCTACAGCAACACACTCCAACACACCTATAACAATCAAATTAATCTGATTGGTCCAATTATCTACAATGTCAAGCCATGCCAGTCCGGCTCTTGTTGCATAAATCAGAGAAATAACTCCGGCAATCAGACAGATGACCTGAGTTGTCCTCTTGGGACTAATCTTAAACTTATCTGCAACGGAAGCAGATACTCCCTCTACGATAGAAAAAGCGGAGTCCACTGCCAAAGTAACCAACATCAAGTAGAAAATCACCCCAAAGAGCGCATTCACCCAACCGATACTCGTAAGATTAACAATAGTCTGTGGATAGATGATAAAAGCTGTCGCAATGCCGGAGGCAGACATATCATCCAGCATACCAACGCCACCCATGGTGGAGAACATTACCACTCCGGACAGAATACTAACTGCCGCATCTGACACAGCGATAATCACTGCATCTTCGGCAATGTTGGCATCCTCGCTCAAATAGGAACCATAAGCAAACATAATAGCCATCATGATAGATAAACTATAGAATACCTGACCAAAAGCATCCACCAACAATGATGGGTCAGCGAATGCGGAAAGCTGCGGAACAAAAAATCTCTGAAGTCCCTCCATGGATCCCGGCATCGTACATCCCTTAACAGCCATAATAATCAGCAAAATCACGGGTAAAAATACAGTATACTTTACCACTTTCCCAACACTCTTTGCACCATTGCGAATGCACATATAAATCGCAGCCCATGCAACAAGCAATGCAATCAACACCGGTATAGGAATGGTATAACCTTTCACACCCCAGGTAGTCTCTGTCAAATTAGCAAACACCTGACTTGCAGCCGCACCATCCCCGGTCATTCCTGCAAATTGCAGTGCCCCGAATACCATCAAAAGCACCCATGCAAAGACCACAGCATAATATGTAACAATAACAAAGGCATTGGCTGTAGCAGCCCACCCCACAAATTCCATCTTTGGATTGATGCCCCGCATACATGCACCGGCACCTCTATGAAACTTTCTTGCAATGGCAATTTCCATCATCAATAGCGGAATTCCAATCAAAAACAATGCCACTAAATAAACCAGCAAAAAGGTTCCTCCCCCGTGCTTTGCTGCAAGCCCAGGGAAACGCCATGCATTGCCCAGTCCAACGGCAGATCCGATAGCAGCCAGGATAAAGGTGCCACGGGACGCCCAAGTATCTCTTTTCTTTTCCATAATATCTTCCCTTCTTTTATGTAATATAAGGGGAATTCTAGCACATATTCTCTTACACCGTCAATAGCGGCACTGGCCCCAAAGAATTCTTACATTACTCCGAAAAATTTCTGTGCCAAATCCCATGCCGACAAATAGTCTTCCCTCTCCACCTTGCGTCGATATTCTTCCACTAGGTGACTAAGGGCTTTGCCCTCAAAGGATTTGCCTTGCATCTGTTCTGCAACTCTTAGCATTCCTTCACCATCCAGCATAAATGCCATTTCTTCCATATCCTGTAACATTTGCTGAACCTCGTCTGCTGATATTGGAATGAGTGCTTCGGTATTTGTCCCCCGGTTCTCCACCTTGGGCATACTCTCCTCCACACCAAAGTATTGCTGCAAATCACAAATCATCCTGCGATATAAGTCCACCATAGGCTCATGGTTACTCAAAATATAGGTAATGTCCTTATCCTTTCCGGCCTGTTCCAATCTTTTAGCCCGTTTGGAGATTTCCTTTGCACCAATGGTGAGCATAGCGCTCTTGATGCCATGTACTTCAATGGTATACTGTTCCCACTGCTTTGCATCAAACAGTTCCTGTATTCTACTCCAGTTTTTTTCACCTTTTTTTGCATATTCTTCCAGGATACTAAGATATGCTTCCTTTCCGCCACAGTAGGTTACGCCCAGCTTTGTGTTAAGAGCACCAATATAAAAATCATACTCATCCCGGTTCGTCATCTCTTCTTCACATACCTGCTCACTGATTTCCTCTACGCATTTGTCAGCAGGAAGGTATCTTTTTATCAGTGTCATTAAAGCACACTTATCTATTGGCTTTGCGGCGAAATCGTCAAAGCCATAGCCAATAAATTCTTCTCGTATACCGGAAACAATATTGGCCGTCAATGCAATGATAGGCACGTTGCAGCAAGATGCATCCGGCAGATTTCGGATTTTTCTCATGGTCTCTATTCCATCCATCTCCGGCATCATGTGATCCATAAAGATCAAATCAAAGGTTTCCTTCTGCACTAGTGAAATAGCTTCTTCCCCACTGTTGGCCAGACACACCTTAGCTTGAAATGGCAGTAGCAACTGTTCCATCACCTGCAAGTTCATCTGATTATCATCCACAACCAGAATTTTTGCATCAGTAGTAACAAACCGTGTTTCTTCAACCATAGGGGTAACCTCTTTCGTTCTTTTCTCCTGTTGCTGAAATGCCGCTATAAGTGACGCCACCTGAAAAGGATATATCACCATATACATAGAATTGCTATGTAGATACGCCTTCTCATCAAAATCCGCAGCAATGACCAACTGATGCCATTGCGCCAGATCATCAAAATAACTCTTGTATCCCTCGTATTCTCTGGCGGTCACCAAAATATTTTCAAAATCCTCGTTGCGCAACCTCTCCTGAAAGTTCACCATAGAATTACAGTATGCAAATGTTGTCTTAAGTTGATGACTCATATGGGCAAATAAGTCCTCATAGGCGCTTGAAATCTGTGTGTCTGCAATGGCATCATCCTCGATAAAACATATGGTCTTTCTTCCATACGATTCCACAAAAGCTTTATCATCCATCACCTTCTGAGGAAGAATCACATTAACCGAGGTGCCCTTGTTCACCTGACTCTGGATGCTGATATTCCCTCCCATCATAGAGACCATATAATAGGTCATAAAGAGCCCCAAACCAACCCCTTGTTCACTTGGGAACACATTAAAGTCATTGCTGCGAAATGTCTCTTGCATGGATTTCAACTTATCCGATTCAATACCGCATCCCGTGTCTGTTACCGAAATAATCAAACTGACACCACCGATGTCTTTACTCTGTGTGATAGTTAAGCGAACACCGCCTTCATCTGTAAATTTTATTGCATTATTTATAAGGGACCCAATAATACGACACACTCTGCTTCGATCACCAAAAAATACAGCGGGCAATGTGGCATCCACATCAAAAATCAGTTCAATTCGCTTCGATGCTCTAAGCGCCATACACACATTGGACACTGTGTTTATCATATCTTCCGTCCGATATTCCTGATTATCCAAGGGTATCTTTTTTGTTTGAAGCACAGAGTAATCAATCAAATCTTCCAATATTCCCACCAAGCATAGCCCCGATGCTCCAATATATTTCAAATAGTTGTGAATATAAGCAACATCCTCTTCTTCCTGCAAGGCTTCACAGACACCGCAAGTAGCGTGTACCGGCGTGCGAATTTCATGGCTAATGTTCATAAGGAAACCATGTTTACTCCGCTCCGTTTTTTCTAACATTTGAATGGTCTTTAGCAAACTCTCCTGTGCCTTCTCTCTATTCCGTAGCCACATATATAATATGTAATCCACAAAATATATCACAATAATAGGGATAATGTACTGAATGATGTGAAGATACACATCTTCTCCATCCCCATGCCCCATCAGCAGTTCGCCTATCCAGAATATGCTATTTGACACCACCGGAATAATAATAATCTGCTTAATACCATATACTCCCGCCGCCACAACCATTCCAATGTAGGATACAAAAAACAGTGGCATATATGGGTGAAAGAAATAAAGTATCACAAAAATAACATGCACAAAAATGACAGTAGCAAACGCACGTCTGACATAATCCATCTTATTGCGGATTACCATGTACAAGCTACTGCCTAATGCCAAAAGACAGAGAATGGGAAGCAAGGGAGTATTATGCATAAGTAAAGACACAATCCCCGCACCCACAAAGAATACACAGTTAATTCTCAGCTCCGCTCTTTCTATATTTCTTTGTTCGGTTGATATGCCCACACTATGATTCACAAAAATCCTCCCTTTTCCTCCATACCGATCATCTAACAACTAATACTTGCCAAATCCCTCATCCAGATTGATGTATGGCTCTTCTCCGGTGAAATCATCCTGTTCCTGATGAAATTCATGAAGCATATCTGTATCCTCCCCCAGATGATAGGTGCGCAACAATTCCTGCATACGACTTGCCTGATTTGACAGTTCAATACTGGCAGCCGCACACTCTTCGCTTGTGGCAGAATTATTCTGAACAACTTGTGATACCTGATCAATTGCCTGATTAATCTGTGCAATAGCAGTTGCTTGGTAGTTAGACGCTTCGCTGATGCCATGAATAATACCTTCACTCTCCTCCACGGCCTTGGTAATTTCTCCAAGGGCAGTAGCTGTCTCCTGGGCAATTTTAGACCCTGCATTCACTTTGTGAATGGAATCCTCAATGAGCTCTGCCGTCTCAGAAGCAGCAGTTGCACTCTTCGCAGCTAAATTTCTAACCTCTTCGGCAACAACGGCAAATCCTTTGCCTGCCTCCCCTGCTCTTGCCGCCTCTACAGCAGCATTGAGGGCAAGAATATTGGTCTGAAACGCAATGTCATCAATCACCTTAATAATCTTAGAAATATTCTCAGAGGCATCATTGATCTCTCTCATAGCACTCATCATGCTTTCCATCTGCTGGTTACCCTTATGAACATTCTCCAGGGCATGCTCAACTAAATCTGCAGCATTGGATGCTTCAGATGCATTCTCCTTGGTCTTACCTGCCACATCACTGATGGATGCTGTAATCTCTTCAATGGCACTGGCCTGCTCTGTGGATCCTTGCGCCAGTGCTTCTGAAGCATTGGCAACCTCAGATGAACTTGTGGAAACCTGAGAAGCCGCACTGTTGATATTAGCCATAGTCATTCTGTTCTTGGTCACCATATCCTCTAAGGAAATGCCCAATAAGTCATCTTCGGAGTTAGGCTTTGCGTCCACACACAGATTGCCGCTGGCAACCTCTTCTACAAGTTCTGCCTGTGCCTTAATGTTGTTAATCATAATCTGGAACTCATCTGTCAAGTGGCCAAACTCATCTTCACCCATTTTCTTTAGCGTAACGTTCACATTGCCCCGTGCCAATTCATTGGCTGCATTGGACAACTGTTCAAGGTTCTTACGGATACGGCCAATCACGGATATCATCATTAATGTAATAATAATGACAATGCCCACCAATCCAAAAAACAATGTGACGCTAAACTTCTGCAAGGCTGCCTGATAATCTTCCAACTGTACAATGTCGTGTACTTGTTGGTATGCATAATACTGTGTCATAAACAGCATTACTTCACAGAAAACAAATGTAAAAATTAACCTTGTTCTAATCGTGACTTTCTTCATATTATTCTTCCTCCAACTTCTCTTCATCGTTCAAGTGTTCCACAAGCGCTACATCTTCGTCCCGCAATAATCGCTCCGGATCCAAGAGCAATTTCACATCATTTCCGACCTTTCCGATTCCGGAAACGAATTTGTTCTTGTTGCTGGTATCATTCTTGCTGATGGAAGGAGATGGTAGAATGTTCTCATCTTGAATTTCAACAACTTCCGCTATCTTCTCCACAATCAAACCAACCACATAATCATCTACCTGTATCACGATGATGCAAGTGCGATCTGTATAAGGTGTTGGTTCCTGCCGAAACCTCAATCTGACATCCACAACCGGAATAATCTTCCCTCGAAGATTGATGAGACCTTTCACATAGTCAGGACTCTCCGGTATCTCTGTAATCTCCTGATAAACAATAATTTCACTCACATATTGTATCTTGAGCCCGTAGAATTCGTTGCCAGACTGAAAAGTGACATATTTGCCTTTTTGTGTATCAAATTCGCCCATAATTTCAATCCTTTCGTGTTTAATCTATAAGGCCGGCTGCATCGATAATCAATGCAATACTTCCGTCTCCCAACTGGGTACAGCCAGAAAGGCCTTTTACTTTCTTTATGTAATCCGGAATTGGTTTGACAACTATCTCCTGTTTGCCAACCAGATGATCCACAAACAAACAGATGGTTTTCTTGTCCACTTCCACAATCACCATCATGCCATCTTCCACATCATCCTGATGGTTTTTGATATCATAAAACTCGCCCAATCTAAGAACCGGATAACACTCGCCTCGTATCATCACAGATTCCGCTCCATCCGGTTCGTGAATCATCATATCATTGGTGACGTGAACAAACTCTCGCACAGCTCCGGTCTCGATGACAAAGGAAGAATTGCCTGTCTCCATAACAATACCGTCAATGATAGCCAGTGTGAGTGGTATCTTCAAGATCATGGTACTGCCTTTGCCCGGTACACTGTCAATCTCCAAAGAGCCACCAACCTTTTGGATATTGGAGACAACCACATCCATACCAACGCCTCTTCCCGAATATTCCGTAACTTTCTTATTTGTGGAAAAACCAGGTAAGGTAATAAACTGATAGACCTCTTTATCGCTATAGGAGCTCTCAGCCCTTCCCGGTTCCAGCAAGCCCTGTTGTCTGGCTTTTGCCATAATCTGTTCTCGATCCAATCCCTTGCCGTTATCAGAAACGATGATAAATACCTTGCCGGACTCTGTCTTGGCGGTAAGGGTAACCTTAGCCTTTTCCTTCTTACCGGCTGCTTTCCGCTCCTCCTGGGTCTCAATTCCGTGGTCCATAGAATTACGTACCAGATGCATCAACGGGTCTGAGATGTGCTCAATGATGTTTTTATCAACCTCAGTGGTATCACCAATCATCTCAAAAGCAACGTCTTTTCCTAACTTCCTTGACATATCAAACACAATACGATTCATCTTTTGGAAGGTATTGGTAAGGGGCACCATTCGCATACTCATAATGACATTTTGTAAATCAGTGGATATCTTTTTCATCTGTCCCGCTGCTTTGTTAAAATTGTCAAGATTGAGTCCCGGCACTTTCAAATCCGGATTCTGTAATACAACAGATTGCGATATTACCAATTCTCCAATCAAATCCATCAACTGATCCATCTTCAAAATATCAACGCTGATGAAGGATGCCTTATCGGCCTTCTTTGGCCTGTCCTTAGCAAGATTTTTGCCTTTTCCGGGTTCCTTAGCCGCCACCACGAAATCACCGGGAGCAATCTTCTTTTCCTCTTTTGAGCCTTGGTCTCTCTGTTCAGCTCGCCGTTCAATGTCCTCCACACTAGATTCCAAGTCAATCATAATCTCGGAACCTTCTGATTCGAATCCCATCTGGTATTCTTTTGCGGAGCACTCAAACACTTCCACCTTCAGCAAATCATATCCCGGCTGGATAATTTTGTGAATCGCTTCTTCCTTGCTTCCGGTACGAATCAGTATTTTAAAACCTTCTTTGAGAATTACATCAGAGCTCTCCGGATTCGTCAAAATATCCTCCGGTGAATAAAGAACTTCATCTGCAATCTTTTTCAGTGCAAATACCGTCTTGTATGCGTGCATACTTGCCATCTGAATGTCTGGATTATATGTGAGATAAATCTTGTAATAGTTACTGCCGTTCCCAGTCTCAGGAGCAATATAGAATTGCTTCGGTCCCTCTTCCGCGGGTTTTGGTTCTCCCTGCTTTCCCTTACTAAGAGTCTCTCCTTTGATTTCAGAGAGAAACCTGTCTAACTCTTCCAAAATCTGACTGCCATCTCCATCGGCTTCCCCTCCGTCAGAGAGTTTATCCATTTCACCGGTGATAAAATCCGCCACATCCAACACATGTGCCACCAAATCCTGATGGGGCACATCATCCGGATGGGATTCTCTCAGGTAGAAGAAGATATCCTCCAACTTATGGGCTACCTTGGTGATTTCGTCGAACATCATAATTCCAGAAGAACCTTTAATGGTATGCAAGGTTCTGAAGATTTCGTTGATACTATCTTCGTCGAATCCGTCTGCATCTTTCTGGTCCATCACTATGTTCTGAAGACTTTCAAGAAGCTGCTGGTTCTCAAACAGATAGACACTTAACATATCTCCATTGTTAAATTCTTCTGCCATGAAATTCTCCTTTCTAAATCAGTCCAAGTTTTGTCAATGCCTGTTCAAACTTTTCTTGATTAATAGGTTTTCCTGAGTAAACACTACATCCCAAATCAAATGCCATTTTGACATTCTGTTCATCGTTAAGCGCAGTGGTCATAATCACTTTGACACTGTCTTCCTCGGATATCTGATGTTCCTTCTCCAGATTTCGAATACTCATCAAAACCTGATATCCGTCCATAGCCGGCATCATAATATCCAGACAAATCAAGTCGTAGGGTTCCTCATCCTCCAGTGCCATGAGAAACGCATCTACCGCTTCCATGCCGTCTACCGCCACATCACACTCTCCGTACTTAGACAAAAAGGATGCCATAAATTTTCTTGTAGCGTAGTCGTCTTCTGCCAATAAAATCTTCATTACCTTCCTCCTTTGCTCCTATACTTTATTGTTTAATATGGAATAAATTCTTGTTGAAATATTGGGCAATTTCTCTTGATATTCCACCGCCCCATTTTCATATGCCACCTTGGGCATACCGTATACAACACAGGTAGATTCATCCTGTCCGATGGTACGGGCACCCCTTCTTCTCATCTCCAAAAGGCCTTTTGCTCCATCTCCACCCATTCCGGTAAGAATAACGCCCATGGCATTTCTCCCTGCCACCTCAGCCACCGAATGAAACAACACATCCACTGAGGGACAATGTCCATTCACCTTTGGCGCTTTCTTGAGCACTACTTTATACTCACCATCCTGGCGAATCAGCTTCATGTGCTGATCTCCTCCCGGTGCCAGCAATGCAAGCCCCGGTTTCACTACGTCACCATTCTTAGCCTCTCTCACTTCCAACTCGCCTCGTTCATTCAGACGGTTGGCATATAATTCTGTAAACCCTGCGGGCATATGCTGAACAATCACAATGCCGGGAACATCTCCGCGGAGTCCCTTTAAAAGTTCTGCTGTTGCCTCGGTGCCCCCGGTGGAAGCACCTATGGCTATCAAATCGCATTCCGTTCTGGCTGTTCGCTTTAGCCCCATGGCAACATCGTCTGTGCGAGGTGCTCTTCGCACCTTTGCCACAGAGGCAATTTTAATTTTCACAGGAAGTTCCGTGCGAATAAAATCCTCTATTTCCTGCCGATTGGTGGCTGTGGGCTTAGCCACAAACTCTACGGCTCCGGCGTTCATGGCATCAAATACCCTGTCGCTGAGTGAACTAATCATTACCACCGGTAAGGGATATTGCGGCATTAACTTTTGAAGGAATTCAATGCCGTTCATTCTGGGAAGTTCAATATCCAATGTCATCACATCCGGTTGATGTTTTAAAATCATATCCCTGGCTTCAAAAGGATCTCTGGCTGCAGCCACAACCTCGATTCCCGGATCCCGGTTCAAATTCTGAACCAACAATTCTCGAAAGAGCATGGAATCCTCAACCACTAATACTTTTATTTTTCTCAAGATACTCTATCCTCCTACTTGCGAAAAATCGAGGGCTGTATCATATGAAATGGTACCACTGTACGATCAATCGTTTCTGTCCGTCCGATAAACAGGTAACCGCCGGGTTCCAAACTGTTATATACCTTTTTAATCAGTTCCTGTTTTGTTTTACTGTCAAAATATATCATCACATTTCTCAAAAAGATTACATGAAATTTTCGTTTAAAGAGAAATGGATCCATCAGGTTAAATCTGCGAAAATAGATTTCGCGCTTAATCTCATCTGTCACCATAAAATGCTGTTCGTCCGGCAATTGCTTGAAATAGTGTCTCTTCCATTGAGCCGGAACTTCTGCCAGCTGTTCAGCCGTGTAAACCCCTTTCACTGCCTGCTCCAATATTTCCGCAGAAACATCCGTTGCCAGAATCTTCGTATCCCAATTAGGGTGATCAAGCCCAAAATAATCCTTAATCAGCATGGCAAGCATATAAGGTTCTTCTCCGCTGGAAGACGCTGCACACCAAATACCTAAATCTTTCGTTCTGGCTTCCTTTTTTGCCAATTCCGGCAAAACCACACGATGCAAAAAATCGAAATGTTCGAATTCCCTCATAAAGTATGTGTGATTGGTAGTAAGCATACCCAGCAACCGTTTTTCTAATTGCCCTGTAACATCAGTTTGTACCGCATCCATAAACGCCGAAAACGAATTCCATCCCCCATTGGACACATAATTTTCTAGGCGTCCCGTCATAATTTCTTTCTTGCGAGCCATATCAATGCCGTATTTTCTCTTAAGAAAGGTATAGATGCGCTGAAACTCCTCCTCTGTCATCTTCATAATGCCATGTCCCTCTAACGTAACTGGCGTTTGATTTTGAAGAGAATGTCAAAGATCTGCGGATTAAATTTCACTCCCACATCCCCTTTCATAATGTCAAATGCCTCTTCCTGTGTATAAGCTTTACGATATGTTCGTTCTTCTGTCAAAGCACAGTAGTTACTTATAATTCCAATAATCTGTGCCGATAGTGGTATCTCATCCCCTTTGATGCCACTGGGATATCCGGATCCATCCCAATTCTCATGATGGAATTTGGCAATATCACAGGACATCTCTATAAATGCATTATTCTGGTCTTCTTCGTCAATATCTCTCAAAATCTGTTCGCCCACCACCGTGTGTCTTTGCATCTGAGCATTCTCGTCAGGAGAAAGTGAATCT
>JAQXIY010000040.1 GCA_029008035.1 Lachnospiraceae bacterium | reverse complement strand
AGTATTAGTTACTGAGGCAAGAACTGCTAGAAATAAAGCTATCAAGTCTAAGGTTAAGACTTGCATCAAGAAGGTAGAGACAGCTGTAGCAAACGGTGAAAAGGAGACAGCTGCTGCTGAGCTTACAGTAGCAATCGCTGAGATCAGCAAGGCTGCTAAGAAGGGTATCTACCACAAGAACAATGCAGCGAGAAAGGTATCTCGTCTGACCAAGCTTGTTAACACAATGGCTTAATTTTATGAACATAATGAAACCACCAGTACCGTCATACTGGTGGTTTTTTTGTGTCTTATTTGCTGTACTTGATCATTAGAAGTTCCACTGCCATTCGGTCGTTGATGAGACCTGTCTTGGCTCTCTCGTCTAAATCGGCGGCATCCTCCAAAAGCTGCCGGATCTGCTCCATAGTGAAATTTCTCGCCAACCCAAGATTTTTTTTCACAATGAAATCACGAATTCCCAACTTACTTGCAATGGTGGAGGCATTCATGCCTGTGGAGGCCATATCCTTAAGGAGATACATCTGGTCGAACTGGCGAATAATCAGCGCCAGAATGCGGATAGGAGGCTCCTTGGCTGCCAGCATATCGTGGTACAACTCCATCACCTTGGGAAGGTTCTTGGAGGCAATAAAACTAATCATATCAAAAATCTTAGTCTGAACCTGTTTGGTGCAGATGGCCTCCACATCCTCCAAGGTAATGCTATCCTTGTCGTAGGTATAGGAGAGGAGCTTTTCCATCTCCTTGTCCATGTGATCCATACTGTCATTGGTTCGCTCAAAGAACTCTTGCCAGGCTTCCCGGGAAATGCTCTTGCCGGCGGCTTTGAGGCGACTTCCCATCCAGGTGGTGAGAAGCTTCTCGTCCGGCATAGAAAAATCTACGGCACAGCCTGACTTAGACAGCGCCTTATAGGTCTTAGAACGCTTGTCCACCTCTGATTCCACAAATACAAAATAGGTGGTCTCCTGTATTTGTCCCAAGTAGTCTGCCAACTGTTCCTGAGAAGATTTGAAAAATCCTGAGTCGGCGATTAAAATGACGCGGCGATTCGCAAAAAAAGGCAATGTCTCTGCTAAATCAATCACTTCTCCAAGGTTGATGTCCTTGCCTTCAAATTTGGCGAAATTCATAGAATCATCTTCCGGTACAAGAGCATGAACCAGCTTGTCCCGGTACTGTTTCTTGAGATAATCCTCATCTCCGTAGAGCAGATAAGCGTTTTGAAATTGTTGTGCTTTAATGTGCTGGTCAATGGTTTTCATAAAAAAATATTATCACAGATACATATCAGATTCAATTCCTACCAATACTAATCCCAAAAGAAAACAGGGGAAAACTATGTTTGAGATTCGTACGGATTTAGCGGTGGAAACATCAGAAGATAAAGGGAAAAAAGAAGAACTTTCCGGCATTCGAGTGGAGAAAATGCAAGAGGGAGATGACATTGTCATAACCCGGGTCTGCATAGAGACTCAGAAAGCGGCCAAATCTGCAGGAAAACCAAAAGGAAACTATATCACCATTGAGGCAGAGCAAATGGTGGAAGAGGACACGGGGTATCATCGGGAGATTTCCAAAGTGTTCTCTCAGCAGTTGAAGGGATTTCTGCCAAAGGATTACAGCAACAGTAAAGTGCTGATTGTGGGGCTGGGCAATCGGGAGGTAACACCGGATGCGCTGGGGCCAAAGGTGATTGATCATCTCTTTATCACAAGACATCTCATCAAAGAATACGGGAAATATCTCCTGGAGTTTGACAAGTGTTGCAGCGTCAGCGGCATTGTGCCCGGGGTGATGGCCCAGACTGGAATGGAGACCGTGGAGATTATGAAGGGTGTGGTGGAGGAGACCAAGCCGGATATCGTGGTGGTGATTGATGCTCTGGCCGCTCGCAGTATCAAGCGATTGAATCGTACCATACAGATTACGGATACAGGCATTGTGCCCGGATCAGGGGTGGGAAATTATCGCAATGCCATTAATCGGGAACATCTGGGGATTCCGGTGATAGCCATTGGAATTCCCACTGTGGTGGATGCGGCAACCATCGTGGCAGACTCTTTTAGTTCCCTTATGGAGCAGTTAAACGAAAACGGTCAGGAGGATGTGGTGGAACAGCAGGATTTTCAGGAGATGATACGGGATTTGATCTCGCCTAAATTAAACACCATGTATGTGACCTCTAAAGATATCGACGAGGCGGTGAACCGGCTCAGCTACACCATCTCCGAGGGGTTAAATATGACCTTCGTGCCGGAGGAAAGTCATATTTTCTGAGAAAAGGCATATACTGTACTATTTGAGGAGTAGAGAATGTGAAGACGCGTTGGGCTTTGTATTTCAAGATGATAAAGTTATGTATGCCGGTATTTTGCTTTCAGACACAGGATGCCACTTTGGCAGGGTGGATGGCAGACGGTATGGAGTTGGCTACACCGGTGATGAGTTATGTGTATCAGGAGGATGAGGACAAGGATGATATGACCATCCTGGCCACCTGGGAGAATGCCAAGCAGCAGGAAGCCAGGCAAAAAGCTATTGCAGAACAGAATGATATTCAGACAGAAGTGACTCCAAAGCAGGATGAGTCTTTGGAAAATAAAGTGGCTATGGAGAACAGCCCCTGGCACAAAAGAGCGGAGGTCAACAGGGACAAACTCTTGGATTTTGATTATTTGATGAAGACCTATTATCGGGTGGATCGCACCACCACCATTAACGCCACGGAATTTCAGCCGGAGCAACTTTTGGCAAAGGATTTGCGAATTGATCTCAGCCAGCCGGGGCCGGTGGTACTGATTTACCATACCCATTCCCAGGAAGGATTTCGGGATTCGGACGGCACCGATGCCACTTCGGTGATGGCTTTGGGGGAGCGACTGGCCAGCCTTTTGCAAAACAGTTATGGGATTCCTACCCTGCATCACATAGGAAAATATGATGTGGAGGGAAGGGATTATGCCTATGCAAATGCCCAGCCGGAAATACAGCGGGTGTTGGCAGAGAATCCCACCATTCAGGTGGTGATTGACTTACATAGAGACGGGGTGGGGGACGATGTGCATCTGGTGACGGACATTGATGGAAAGCCCACTGCCAAGGTGATGTTTTTTAACGGGCTGAGTCGAACCACGTCCACGGGTCCCATTGATTATTTGCAAAATCCAAATCTCAATGATAATTTGGCTACCTCCCTACAGATGCAGATTGCCGCAGCGGAACTGTATCCGGGATTTACCAGACCGGTTTTTCTCAAGGGATACCGATATAATATGCACCTTTGCCCCAAGTCTATGCTCATAGAAGTGGGGGCGCAGACCAATACCTTTGAGGAAGTGTACAATGCGATGGATCCTCTGGCAAATATTATTTCCTATGTGTTGCTAAATAAGCAGTAGCCGTGTTACAATAGGAACGCTTAAGCCTTGTGGTGAGGCGCAATAACGGAAGATATTTTTGGAGGTTTTCATGGCAATAGACCAGAGCAAAATTCGTAATTTTTGTATCGTAGCCCATATTGACCACGGCAAGTCAACCTTGGCAGACCGTATCATTGAGATGACAGGACTTCTCACAAGTCGCGAGATGCAGTCCCAGGTACTGGACAATATGGACTTGGAGCGGGAGCGAGGTATTACCATCAAGTCTCAGGCTGTTCGCATTATATATAAGGCAAAGGATGGGGAGGAGTACATCTTTAATCTGATTGATACCCCGGGGCATGTGGATTTTAACTACGAGGTGTCCCGTAGTCTGGCTGCCTGTGACGGAGCTATTCTGGTGGTGGATGCGGCTCAGGGAATTGAGGCACAGACACTGGCTAATGTTTACTTAGCTCTTGATCATGATTTGGAGGTGTTGCCGGTTATCAATAAGATTGATTTGCCCAGTGCAGAACCCCAGAGGGTCAAGGATGAGATTGAGGATGTGATTGGTCTGGAAGCCCAGGATGCACCATTGATTTCGGCCAAGACAGGACTGAATGTGGAGGAGGTTCTGGAACAGATTGTGAATCGACTTCCGGCACCGGATGGAGACCCCAAGGCGAATTTGCAGGCATTGATTTTTGATTCTCTTTATGATGCTTACAAGGGAGTTATTGTATTTTGCCGTATCAAGGAAGGAACCCTTCGCCCGGGAGACGAAGTGCTGATGATGGCCACCGGAGCTACCGCAGACGTGGTGGAAGTGGGATATTTCGGCGCAGGACAGTTTATTCCCTGCGAGGAACTCTCCGCAGGAATGGTTGGTTATATGACAGCCAGCATCAAGAATGTGAAAGACACCAGAGTGGGTGACACCATCACTCATCGCAAGATGCCTTGCAAGGAGCCGCTACCCGGATACAAGAAGGTGAATCCCATGGTATACTGCGGATTATACCCGGCAGATGGCGCCAAATATCCGGATTTGCGGGATGCTTTGGAAAAATTACAACTCAATGATGCAGCTTTGCAATTTGAGCCGGAGACATCTATCGCTTTAGGCTTTGGATTCCGTTGCGGTTTTTTGGGATTGCTCCACCTTGAGATTATTCAAGAGCGTCTTGAGAGAGAATACAATCTGGATTTGGTCACCACGGCACCGGGAGTTGTATATCGGGTGTATAAGACTGACGGAACATTGATTGAATTAACCAATCCATCTAATTTGCCGGATCCATCTGAGATTGATTACATGGAAGAACCGGTGGTGGAAGCAGAGATTATGGTTACCAGTGAGTATATCGGGGCCATTATGGATTTGTGTCAGGAGCGCCGCGGCACCTATATCAGCATGGAATATATGGAAGAAACACGCGCGCTGATTAAGTATGTGTTGCCGCTAAATGAGATTATTTACGATTTCTTTGACGCATTGAAATCCCGCTCCAGAGGATATGCCTCCTTTGATTACGAGATGAAGGGCTATGTGAAGTCCGACCTGGTGAAACTTGATATCCTGATTAATAAGGAAGAGGTGGATGCCCTTTCCTTCATTGTGTTCAGCGGTACTGCCTATGAGCGTGGTCGTAAGATGTGTGAGAAGTTGAAGGAAGAGATTCCGCGTCACCTTTTTGAGATTCCCATTCAGGCGGCTGTGGGCAGCAAGGTCATCGCCCGGGAGACGGTGAAGGCTATGCGAAAGGATGTGCTGGCCAAGTGCTATGGCGGTGATATCACCCGTAAGAAGAAGCTTTTGGAGAAGCAAAAAGAAGGCAAGAAGCGTATGCGCCAGGTGGGCAATGTTGAAATACCGCAGGAGGCCTTTATGAGCGTTCTGAAGCTGGATGAGGACTAAGATTCCAATTAGAAAAGGAAGTTATGATATGAAAGAAATTGGCTTATATATCCACATTCCATTTTGTATGAAGAAATGTGATTACTGCGATTTCCTCTCAGGGGTCTATGATGAGAGAATGCAGGAAGCCTACACAAGAAGCCTTTGTCAGGAGATTTTATATGGGGGACAGCAACTGAAGTCGGTTGCTGTTTCTTCTATATATATTGGTGGGGGAACACCCTCCTGGCTGGATGGGGAACATATGGAGATGATTATGAATGCTGTTTATCGGGCATTTACGGTGCTTCCCTCTGCAGAGATTTCCATAGAATGTAACCCGGGTACAGTGACAAAGGAGAAGTTTGATACGTATCGCCGCATTGGTATCAATCGTCTCAGTATTGGATTGCAGTCGGCAAATGATGATGAACTGAAGCTTCTGGGCAGAGTTCACAACTATAATCGCTTTTTACATACCTATGATTTGGCCAGGAAATGTGGCTTTTATAACATCAATGTGGATGTGATGACAGGGCTTCCGGGACAGACCTTAGAAAAACTTTTGAACACCCTGGATGCGGTGACAGGACTGCGCCCGGAACATATCTCAGCATATGCGTTGATTGTTGAGGAGGGCACACCTTTCTATGAGCGATATAAATTTGACGCAGTGCGACAGCATGCCGGTATGGAGACAGAATTTCTTCCCAATGAGGATTTGGAATATCAGCTTTACAAAATGACGCAACATGTATTGGCGGAGCGCGGATATAGACAATATGAAATCTCCAACTACGCCAGGGAAGGATTTGAGTGTGAACACAACAAGATATACTGGAAACGCAAGCCCTATTTTGGCGTGGGCATTGGAGCGGCATCCCTTCTGGATGATGTGAGAACCTCCAATGTGAGAGACATCTATGAATATTTAGAACGCTGCGAAAAACTTCGTGCCGGAGATGAATTTTCCCCCTTGTGGGATTCTGCCACAAAGCTTACCCGCCATGATGCCATGGAGGAGTTTATGTTTCTGGGACTTCGCATGAATTGTGGAGTGACGCGGGAGGATTTTGAGAAAGCCTTTGGTTGCAATATTGAGGGGGTATATGGAGATGTGTTGAAAAAGTTGCGAGGTGAAGAGCTTCTTGTTGTAGAAGGAGGAAACATTCGCTTGACCGAAAAGGGGATGGACTTAAGCAACTATGCACTGGCGGAGTTTTTGATGGAAAAGTAAATGATAGAGTCGGAAGAGATTTGTCCTTCCGACTATCTTTATGTCATAGACAAATTTTACAAAATTTATTAGATTCTTTTGTTGACAAATCAGGAGCATGGTGTTAAATTATCTGTAGACAATGTTAGCACTCTATTAGTTTGAGTGCTAACAGCCTGAAAGGAAGAACCTATGGATGAATTAGGCGAGAGAAAAGAGAAAATTTTAAATGCCATCATTCAGAACTATTTGGAGACAGGAGAGCCGGTAGGTTCTCGCACCATTTCCAAGATGTCTGACTTGAACTTGAGTTCAGCCACCATCCGAAATGAGATGTCTGATTTCGAGGAGTTGGGGTACATCATACAGCCCCACACATCATCAGGTCGAATTCCATCGGATAAGGGGTATCGCTTCTATGTGGATCACCTTATGGCTGATAAGGAACGGGAGGTCACCGAAATCAAGGACCTGATGATTGAGAAGACCGAGAAGATGGAGAAGATGTTGAAACAGGTGGTTAAGGTACTGGCTAACAATACCCAGTATGCCACTATGATATCTGCTCCCTCTGTACAGCGCAATCGCTTGAAGTTCGTACAACTCTCCGCAGTGGATGAACATCAGATTCTCTCCGTTGTTGTGATGGAGGGGAACATTGTCAAGAATAAGATTATTCCTGTGGAGGAGCCTCTTGACAACGAGACTATGTTAAAACTCAACATTTTGTTGAATACCAACTTAAACGGTCTCACTGTTGAACAAATCAATCTGGGTATGATTACACAGTTGAAGGAGCAGGCAGGTATTCACGAGGATATTATCGCTCAGGTGTTGAACACCGTAGCCGGTACGATTCACGAGGATGACGAATTACAGATTTACACCAGCGGCGCAACCAATATTTTCAAGTATCCCGAATTGAGTGATTCTCAGAGAGCCAGTGAGTTGATTAGCGCTTTCGAAGAGAAACAGGCGTTGGTGGATTTGATTACAGAGACTCAGGGAGACGGCACTGAGGAGACCGGAATTCAGGTATACATTGGAGATGAGACACCGATTCAGACCATGAAGGATTGCAGCGTGGTGACAGCCACTTATGAATTGGGCGAGGGCGTTAAGGGTACGATAGGTATTATTGGACCGAAGCGTATGGATTACGAGAATGTAATGGATAATTTGAAGAACCTGAAGGTTCAATTAGATAAAATTTTGAAAAAAGAATAACATAGGAAGGAGATGTAAAAGTGGCAGAAGAAAAGAATATGGACGAAGAACTGGAAGACATTACTGTTTCTCAGGAAGCAGATACACAGATGCCAGAAGAAGCAGAAACTGGCGATACAGAGGAGACAACCGAAGGCACAGAGGAAGTTGCAACTGAGGAGGCAGAGGAAGCTTTAGGTAATGACTCCAAGAAGACAAAGAAAGACAAAAAGGATGAGCAAATTGCAGAACTCACCGACAAGGTAAAACGCCAGATGGCGGAGTTTGAGAATTTCCGCAAGCGTTCTGAGAAAGAAAAGACGCAGATGTATGAAATCGGCGCCAAGAGCATTTTGGAAAAGATTCTTCCGGTGGTTGACAACTTTGAGAGAGGCTTGATGGGTATGGAGGAGAGCAACGATCCCTTTGCTCAGGGCATGCAGATGATTTACAAGCAATTGATGACATCTCTGGAAGAGGTTGGAGTTACAGCCATTGAGGCGGCGGGGAAAGAGTTCGACCCCGAATTCCACAATGCAGTGATGCATGTTGAGGATGAAGGTTTCGGCGAGAATGAAGTGGTGGAGGAATTGCAGAAGGGTTATATGTACCGGGAGACAGTGCTTCGCCACAGCATGGTAAAAGTAGCAAATTAGCCAAATACCCATTTTAATGGTTAAAACAAACTTTATATATAGGAGGAAAAGATCATGGGAAAAATTATTGGTATTGATTTAGGAACAACAAACAGTTGTGTGGCAGTAATGGAAGGTGGTAAACCAACCGTTATCGCTAATCAGGAGGGAGCTAGAACAACACCTTCCATCGTAGCATTTACAAAGACAGGCGAGAGATTGATTGGTGAGCCTGCAAAGCGTCAGGCTGTTACAAACGCCGAAAAGACAATCTCTTCTATCAAGAGAGATATGGGTACAGACAATGGTCGTACCATCGATGACAAGAAGTATTCTCCACAGCAGATTTCTGCTATGATTCTTCAGAAGTTGAAGAGCGATGCAGAGAATTACCTTGGCGAGAGTGTTACAGAAGCAGTTATCACTGTTCCTGCTTACTTTAACGACGCACAGCGTCAGGCAACCAAGGATGCCGGTAAGATTGCCGGTCTTGATGTTAAGCGTATCATCAACGAGCCTACGGCAGCAGCATTGGCTTACGGTCTTGACAATGAGCACGAGCAGAAGATTATGGTTTACGATTTAGGTGGTGGTACCTTTGATGTATCTATCATCGAAATCGGTGAGGGCGTTATTGAAGTACTTGCCACATCCGGTGATAACCGTCTTGGTGGTGATGACTTTGACCAGAAGATTACAAACTGGATGTTAGAGGAGTTCAAGAAGGCAGAGGGTGTTGACCTTTCTACCGATAAGATGGCTCTTCAGAGATTAAAGGAAGCGGCTGAGAAGGCTAAGAAAGAACTTTCTTCAGCTACAACAACCAACATCAACTTGCCATTCATCACTGCAACAGCAGAGGGACCAAAGCACTTCGACATGAACTTGACAAGAGCTAAGTTTGATGAGTTGACACATGATTTGGTTGAGAGAACAGCTATCCCTGTACAGAATGCACTTAAGGATGCAGGCCTTACGGCAAGCGAGCTGTCCAAGGTACTTTTGGTTGGTGGTTCAACACGTATTCCTGCAGTACAGGATAAGGTAAAGGCTTTGACAGGTCATGAGCCAAGCAAGACATTGAACCCAGACGAGTGTGTAGCAATCGGTGCTTCTATCCAGGGTGGTAAGCTTGCCGGTGATGCCGGTGCAGGTGAAATCCTTCTTTTGGATGTAACTCCACTTTCTCTTTCCATTGAGACTATGGGTGGCGTTGCTACAAGATTGATTGAGAGAAATACAACCATTCCTACCAAGAAGAGCCAGATTTTCTCTACTGCAGCTGATAACCAGACAGCCGTTGATATCAACGTTGTACAGGGTGAGAGACAGTTCGCTAGAGATAACAAGTCATTAGGACAGTTCAGACTTGATGGTATTCCTCCGGCACAGAGAGGTGTTCCACAGATTGAGGTTACCTTTGATATCGATGCAAACGGTATTGTTAATGTATCTGCTAAAGATTTAGGTACAGGTAAAGAGCAGCATATCACCATCACAGCAGGCTCTAATATGTCTGACGAAGATATCGAGAAGGCAGTAAAGGAAGCTGCTGAGTTCGAGGCACAGGACAAGAAGCGTAAAGAAGCAATCGATGCAAGAAACGATGCTGATTCCTTCGTATTCCAGACTAAGAAAGCATTGGATGAGGTTGGAGACAACATTGATGCTGCTGATAAGTCTGCAGTTGAAGCTGATATTGCAGCAGTTCAGGCTATCTTAGATGCACATCCGGAAGCAGAGGTAATGGACGAAGCTACGGTTGGTGAGTTGAAGGCAGCTCAGGAGAAGTTACAGGAGAGCGCTCAGAAGGTATTTGCTAAGATGTATGAGCAGGCACAGGCAGCTCAGGGTGCAGGTCCTGATATGAGCGGTGCAGGTGCAGGCCCTGATATGAGTGGCGCGACTTCAGCAGACGATGATGTGGTAGACGCTGATTTTAAGGAAGTTTAATTTAAGATAAAAGTAACAGTAAATCCGGTGTCCTTCCCTGAAGTTTTTGGGGAAGGATATCGTTGTAGAAAGGTTTCAAGATGGCTGATAAAAGAGATTACTACGAGGTACTTGGTGTTAGCAAGGGTGCTTCCGACGACGAGATTAAGAAGGCATTCCGCCAGACTGCAAAGAAATATCACCCTGATATGCATCCCGACGATCCTGAGGCAGAGGAGAAGTTTAAGGAGTGTCAGGAGGCATATGCTGTACTGAGTGACCCGGAAAAGAGAAGACAATATGACCAGTTCGGACATTCTGCTTTTGATGGCAGTATGGGCGGCGGAGGATTCGATTTCTCAGGTATGGACTTCGGCGACATCTTTGGCGATATTTTTGGTGATTTCTTTGGCGGTGGTTCCAGAAGAGCCAACAATGGTCCTATGAAGGGTCAAAACGTGCGTGCCAGAGTTAATATTAAGTTCGAGGAAGCAGCCTTTGGCTGTGAGAAAGAGATTGAACTTGTGTTGAAGGATGAGTGTGACACCTGTCACGGCTCCGGAGCGAAACCGGGAACCCATAAAGAAACCTGTCCAAAGTGTGGTGGCCAGGGTAAGATTCGTGTGACCCAGCAGTCCTTCTTTGGAACAGTGCAGAACATAACTACCTGCCCCGATTGTCAGGGAACCGGTCAGGTCATCAGGGAGAAATGTCCGGATTGTCACGGTACCGGTTATATTGCAAGAAAGAAGCGCATCCAGGTGTCTATCCCGGCAGGTATTGACAACGGACAGAGTGTCCGTATTCGTGAAAAGGGTGAGCCGGGAATCAATGGTGGCCCAAGAGGAGATTTATTGGTTGAGGTTCGTGTTGCGCCTCATGCCATTTTCCAGCGAAGTGAATATGACATATACTCATCCGCACCGATTTCTTTTGCACAGGCAGCATTGGGCGGTGAAGTGATGATTGATACATTGGATGGCAAGGTGGTATATGAGGTGAAGCCGGGAACCCAGACCGACACCCGCATTCGCCTTCGAGGCAAGGGAGTTCCGTCCCTGCGCAATAAGGCCACCCGTGGTGACCACTATGTCACCCTTGTGGTACAAGTGCCTACTAACTTAAGCCACGAGGCTAAGGAGACCTTGCGAAAGTTTGACGAGCAATCAGGCAAGACCTTAAAAGCCGGTGGAGCGACCGTGAAGGAAGAGAAAAAGAAAAAGGGGTTCATGGATAAATTAAAGGATGCCGTGGACGACTTATAAGATGCAGAGCACATCCCGGAGTGGATGTGCTTTTTCATATGGACGAACACACGGGATTTTGCTATAATGCTTACGGATTGGGCTTTTTGCCCTTGCTTTGAAAGGATATTTATATGAGATATACAAAATATACCATACATACAACTACAGAGGCGGAGGAACTGGTCAGCGCTATGTTGGCGGAGCTTGGCATCACCGGTATCGAGATTGACAATCTGGTTCCGGTGCTGGATGGTGACAGGCAAGGTGGAGTCTTTGAGGAACTGCAGCCGGATTTGTCTGAGGATGATGGCAAGAGCCACGTCAGCTTTTATGCGGAAGAGAATGAGGATGTCACAGCCTTGTTGCAGCAGATAGAGGATGAACTTTCCCAAATGTGTGCATATACTAATATTGGAGATGGAAACATCACCTGTGACATTTCAGACGAGGCTGACTGGCGGGATAATTGGAAGCAGTATTTTTCCTCCTTTTCCATTGGAAATATTTTAATCAAGCCAACTTGGGAAGAGGCTCCGGCAGATTTACAGGAACAGATTCTTGTGGAAATTGATCCGGGGGTGTCCTTTGGGACAGGGAAGCATGAGAGCACACAGCTTGTGATTAAGCAGTTGCAGAAATATTTGAAACCAGACCAGGAGATATTAGATGTGGGATGTGGTAGTGGTATTTTATCCATCATTGCATTAAAAATGGGCGCAGGTCATGTGGTGGGAACAGATATTGATGAGGATTGCATTGCCTCCAGCTACGAGAACTTTGATGTGAATCATTTGCCCCATGATTTGGGGGACTTCTATGTAGGGAATTTGATTGACGATGAGCAGTTGCAGCAGAGAGTTGGAACTGAGACCTATGATTTGGTACTGGCTAATATTCTTGCGGACATCATCATCCCTATGGCACCGGCACTGGCAAATGCAATGAAACCGGGTGCATATGTGATTACATCCGGTATCATTGATTTCAAGGAACAGGAAGTGGCAGATGCCCTGACAGCCGCCGGACTCGTGATTCAGGAGACCAATGCCCAGGGCGAGTGGCGTAACATTACAGCAAAGAAACCCATATAGCATGGGAGAGGAATAAGATGCAACAGATTTTTATAGACCATAGCATAGCCATACAGGAAGTGTTTTCTGTGACAGGAGAGGATGTAAAACATATCACTCAGGTGCTTCGCATGAAACCGGGAGAAAAGCTTCGTGTCAGCAATCATGTGGGAGACAGTTATCTGTGTGAGATTGTATCCCTGGATAAGAATCAGGTGGATTTGCGTGTTCTTGAGGAAATGCCATCTACAGAGCTGGAGCAAAAGATTTATCTCTTTCAGGCCATCCCTAAGGGGGATCGGATGGAGACGGTGATTGAGAAAGCTGTGGAGCTGGGAGTGTATGAAATTATCCCGGTAGAGATGAAATACTGTGTGGTGAAACTTGATGATAAGAAAAAGGCAAGTCGCGTGAAACGGTATCAGGCCATTGCCACTTCAGCAGCAAAACAGTCTAAGCGAAGCAGAATTCCTACAGTGCGTGATGTGATGACCTACAAGGAAGCGGTGGAATATGCAAATACCTGTGATGTCCGTCTGGTGCCCTATGAGTGCAAAGAGGGAATGAGCGCCACAAGGCAGGCTCTGGCAAACGTAAAGAATGCCGCTTCCGTCAGCATAATGATCGGTCCTGAAGGAGGCTTTGCCACAGAGGAGATTGCGCAGGTGGCGGATACCATGGATTTGATTTCCCTTGGAAGTCGAATCCTGCGCACCGACACAGCAGCCATTACCGCCATGTCCATGGTGATGTTGGAATGTGAGTACGACAACACACAATTGTAATCGGCGGGGAGTCGTGAATGCCGTATGAGAAAATATAAATAGATAGGAAAAGATATGGAAGCATATTTAGACAATTCAGCAACAACCAGATGTGCCAAGTCTGCAGCAGATGTGATGATGCAGGTGCTTTGCACAGATTTTGGAAATCCTTCCTCCCTACATAATCGGGGGATGGAAGCAGAAAACTATATCAAACGGGGTAGAAATGCCATTGCCAAGACGCTGAAGGTAAATGATAAGGAAATCTATTTTACCTCCGGTGGCACAGAGGCCAACAACCTGGCAATCATAGGTGCGGCTATGGGCAACAAGCGCTCCGGTATGCATGTGATTACAACAGCCATTGAGCACCCTTCTGTGGGCAACCCTTTTGCCTATTTGCAAGAGCAGGGTTTTGAGGTGACCTACTTGCCTGTAGATGCCTATGGTATTATCTCTTTGGATGATTTGAGAGATGCAGTATCATCGGATACCATCTTGGTATCTATGATGCATGTGAATAATGAGATTGGCGCAGTAGAACCCATTGAGGAAGCAGCCAGAATCATCAAACAGAAAAATCCTGATTGTCTCTTTCATGTGGACGCTATTCAGTCCTATGGCAAATATCATATTTATCCCAAGAAAATGGGGATCGATATGTTGTCTGTCAGTGGCCACAAGATACACGGGCCAAAGGGAAGCGGCTTCTTATATGTGAGAGAAAAGGCCAAGGTAAAGCCTATTATCTTAGGTGGCGGTCAGGAATGGGGTATGCGCTCCGGAACAGAAAATGTACCTGCCATTGCCGGATTGGCTCAGGCGGCTGCAGAAATCTATCAAAATTTCGACCAGAAAATCCGTCACTTATATCATTTGAGAGATCATTTTATTGACAGGGTGGAGAAGATTGAGGGAGTTAGCGTCAATGGTCATAAGGATCATCAGAACGCACCTCATATTGTAAGTGTCAGTGTTTTAGGGGTAAGAAGTGAGGTGCTGCTTCACGCATTAGAGGATAAGCAGATTTACGTTTCTGCAGGAAGTGCATGCTCCTCCAACAAGCCGGCAGTGAGCAAGACTCTGCAGGCCATCGGCTTAGACAGAAGTCTTTTGGATTCCACGGTGCGATTCAGTTTCTCTGTACACACCACAATGGATGAGATTGACTATGCCTGCGATGTGATGGAACAATTAGTTCCGATGCTATCAAAATATACCAGACATTGAGCCATTGAAGGGACAAGGGATGCCATTGGGGACGGGTACAATTGGCTCCAATTTATTGGATGCCAAGAGTACCTGTCCCTTCAATGGCTACGACGCAGATAAAGAAAAGGAGAAAACAATGTACAAAGCATTTCTAATTAAGTACGCAGAGATTGCAATTAAGGGAAAAAACCGATATTTGTTTGAGGATGCCCTGGTGAAACAGATTCGCTATGCACTTCGCAATGTAGAGGGGGAATTCCATGTCCACAAACAGCAGGGAAGAGTATTTGTGGAGACAATAGGTGAGTATGATTACGATGAGACGATCGAAGCTTTGAGCCACGTGTTTGGAATCACCGGAATCTGTCCGGCTGTCATAGTGGAGGATGAAGGTTTTGACAAACTGGCTGCTGATGTAGTGGCTTATATGGATCGCATTTACCCGGACAAAAATTTTACCTTTAAGGTGAAGGCTAGAAGAGCGAGAAAGAACTACCCAATGGAGTCAATGGAGATTGCTGCGGAGCTGGGTGGAAAAATCTTAGATGCTTTTCCTGAGATGAGAGTAGATGTGCACAACCCGGATGTGCTGCTGAATGTGGAGATACGTGAAAAAATCAGCTTCTACTCAGAGGAAATCCCGGGACCGGGCGGTATGCCTGTGGGAACCAATGGAAGCGCGATGCTTTTGCTTTCCGGTGGCATTGATTCTCCTGTTGCCGGGTATATGATATCGAAGAGAGGTGTATCCATAGATGCCACATATTTCCACGCACCACCATACACTTCTGAGCGTGCAAAACAGAAAGTTGTAGATTTGGCAAAAGAGATTTCTGTGTATACAGGCCCAATTGATTTGCACATTGTGAATTTTACCGACATTCAGTTGGCCATTTATGAGAAATGCCCACATGAAGAATTAACGATTATTATGCGACGTTATATGATGCGCATTGCAGAGCATTTTGCAAAACAAGATGGTTGTCTGGGCCTTGTTACAGGCGAGAGTATCGGACAGGTTGCTTCCCAGACGATGCAGTCATTAGCAGCTACCAATGAGGTATGTACCATGCCGGTGTATCGTCCATTGATTGGATTTGATAAGCAGGAAATCGTGGAAGTGTCCGAGAAGATTGGCACTTATGAAACCTCAATCTTGCCTGATGAAGATTGCTGTACCATCTTCGTGGCAAAGCATCCTGTGACAAAACCGAATCTGAAAGTTATCAAGAGATCAGAAGAGAAGCTGGTGGATGTTATCGATGATTTGATGAGAGAAGCTATTGATTCTGTGGAAACCATTCATGTTGAGGCTTAAACAGATATAAGAATCAAAAGACGTAAAAAAGAGGTCAGACCCGTTGGCCTGACCTCTTTTGTTTGTCTTAAAATATTAAATGATGTATGGTTTCAATGCCTCAAGCACATCAGAGGTATCGTCATCTGTGTAGATGGTCAAATCGATAGGCTTTGATAAATCCAAACTGAAGATACCCATAATAGACTTAGCGTCAATGACATATCTGCCGGAAATCAAGTCGAAATCGAAATCATACTGGCTGATAGTGTTCACGAAAGTCTTAACTTTGTCAATAGAATTTAAAGAAATCTGAACCTTTTGCATAACGCGCCTCCTAATATTTGTTTATAGGATAATGGTAATTCATAAAATGCAAAAAGTCAATGATTTGTAATGTAAGGAGAGAAACTTGGAAAAAAAGAAGAGGGCTGCCCTGCATAATTTGGGCTGTAAGGTAAACGCATACGAGACGGATGCTATGCAACAGATGCTGGAGGAAGCAGGATATGAGATTGTTCCTTTTTCTCAGGAGGCAGAGGTTTATCTGATCAACACTTGTTCCGTTACCAATATGGCTGACCGTAAATCTCGTCAGATGATTCATCGGGCCAGAAAACTCAATCCAAAAGCAGTAGTGGTGGCAACGGGCTGCTATGTGCAAACCAGCACTCAGCAGGTCATCGATGACTTGGCAGTGGATATTGTGATAGGTAATAATCAGAAGAACCAATTGGTGGATTTGCTGGAGGAGTATCTGGGAAAAGAGGAACAGGAAAAAGTAATTTCCTGCGTGGATGTCAATGCAGGGGTGATAGATTATGAAAATCTGCAGGTAGAAAAGACCGGGGAACACACCAGGGTCTTTATCAAGGTGCAGGACGGGTGTAATCAGTTTTGCTCTTACTGTATCATCCCCTTTGCCCGGGGAAGAGTCCGCAGCCGCAGCGTGGAAGATGTGGTAAAAGAAGTGAAGCACCTGGCAGCAGCAGGATATCAGGAGGTAGTGCTGACCGGAATCCATCTCAGTTCCTATGGGCTGCAGGAGGATTACAACGTGGTGTATCGTCAAGCGGTGGTGCAGGAGCAATTGTTGAAGCTTATTGAGGCGGTGGCACAGGTGGAGGGAATTCGTCGGATTCGCCTTGGCTCCTTAGAGCCCCAGGTCATCACCGAGGATTTTGCGAAAAGACTTTCCGCAGTGGACAAGATTTGCCCACATTTCCATCTATCCTTGCAAAGTGGTTGCGATGCCACCTTGCGGCGGATGAATCGGAAATACACCTGTGAAGAATATGAGTTGGGTTGTGATATCCTGCGAAGACATTTTGATCATCCGGCAATTACCACAGACGTGATTGTGGGGTTTCCAGGAGAGACTGAGGAAGAATTTAGGACAACAAAAGAGTTTGTCCGTCGAATTGGTTTCTACGAGATGCACATTTTCAAATATTCCAAACGTCAGGGTACCAAGGCGGCCACTATGCCCAATCAGGTGCCGGAGGAGATTAAGGCCCGGCGGAGTGATGAACTGCTGGAACTGGAAAAAGAGATGTCAAAGGCTTATCGGGAAAGCTATGTGAAACGAGAAGTGGAAGTTCTGTTGGAGACACCAACATCCATAGAAGGAGTATCCTATTACACAGGTTACACCAGAGAATACATTCGGGTGGCAGTAAAAACCAATCAGGATTTGTCCAACACCATTGTGGACGGTATTATTCAATCAGAAATCGTGGATAAAACCTACAAATTATCTGTGGAAAGATGAATAATTATTCATCTTTCCCGGAAGTATTGACAAATGATTTTCACTGAATATAATTAATCTTGGTTAAAAAATATTGTTTATGTACGAAGGTGTGCAGAGTAGGCATTCTGCACATTTTTTTTTGTGGAGGCAAAAACTTTACTGGTTTAAAGTGCTAATGTAGTAGCCTCCATGCACATAAGCATATAAAAATAAATCGTGGGAGAAATACAAATGGCAAAGTATATTTTCAAGAGAATTGTTTTGGCGATTGTAACAATCTGGGCAGTTGCCACTTTGACCTTCTTTTTGATGAATCTGGTTCCCGGCGGACCATTTATGTCTGAGAAGGCTGTAAGTCCCGAGGCAATGGCTGCCTTGGAGGCAAAGTATGGTTTGGACAAACCACTGGGGGAGCAGTATCTCACCTATATGAAGGATGCACTTCACGGAGATTTCGGTCAGAGTCTTCGCCAGAGAGGAAGAAGTGTTTCTTCTATCATCTTTTCTAAATTCCCGGTATCCGCTAAGGTGGGCGGTATGGCAGTGTTGGTAGCGCTTGTGCTGGGAGTTCCTCTCGGTTGTATCGCAGCCTTTAACCGAGGCAAGATTTGGGATCATATTATCAGTGTGGTTGCCACCTGCGGTATTGCCGTGCCTAGTTTCGTTATCTGTACATTTCTTATGTATACCTTTGGTGTTAAGTTAAAATGGTTGCCCACTTTGGGCTTGACGGGGCCGGCTAATTATATCATGCCGGTTGCGGCGCTGGCCTTTTATCCAATGGCTTATATTATGCGTCTCATGCGTTCCTCAATGCTTGATGTGTTGGGACAGGATTATATGAGAACAGCCAAGGCAAAGGGTGTGTCTCAGCAGAAGAGCATTTTTAAGCATGCGCTTCGTAATGCCATCCTTCCTGTTATTACATACTTAGGACCAATGATGGCATACACTTTGTCAGGAAGTTTCATCGTAGAGAAAATCTTTACTATCCCCGGTTTGGGCGGACAGTTTGTTAGTTCTATTACAAACCGTGACTATACTGTAATTATGGGAACTACAATTTTCCTTGCCACCTTTATGGTTATTATGATGGTGATTGTAGATATCTTATATAAGATTGTAGATCCTAGAATCAAACTAAAGTAAAGGGAGAAAAGAGATGAAAAAGAATCCATTAAGTTTTCAGTTAGATTTAAATCCGGACGATTTCCTCCCTGCCAGTGAGGAAGAAAAAGAAAGTTTGGTCGTCATGCGAGAGAGCGTAAGCTTCTGGAAAGACGGTATGCGCAGACTTCGCAAGAATAAAGTTGCTATGGTGAGTTTGGTTGTTATCATTGTGATTATGATATTTGCATTTATTGTGCCAAGCTTTTATCCATATTCATATGAGCAGCAGATTAAGGGTTCCAACAACCTGGCCCCAATGCAGTATTCTGCACAGGAACTTGCTCGTATCGATGCCGGGGAAAAGGTATTTCCTCACATTTTTGGAACAGATAAAATGGGACGTGATTATGCCATCCGTGTTATGATGGGAGCTCGAATTTCTCTTTTGGTTGGTTTGATTGCATCTGCCATTATCCTTGTGATTGGTTCTATCTACGGCTCTATTGCCGCATTTGCCGGTGGATGGGTGGACATCATTATGATGCGTATTGTAGATATCATTTATACAGTACCTGATGTGCTTTTGATTGTTCTCCTTTCCTTTGCGTTGGAGGATCCATTGGCAAAGCTTGCAAGCATTCACGGTTTTGGATGGGTTAGCAAGGTGGGAACAAACCTGATAAGTATTTTCGTGGTGTTTGCCCTTTTGTACTGGGTTGGTATGGCCCGTATGGTTCGAAGTCAGGTTTTGATGCTTAAGGAGAATGAGTACGTAACCGCTGCCAGAGCACTTGGTGCTAAGAGTGGTCGTATCATTAAAAAGCATTTGCTTACAAACTGTATTGGTACTTTGATTGTAACTACTACACTCCAGATTCCATCATCTATCTTTACAGAGAGTTTCCTGAGTTTCCTGGGACTTGGTGTAGCTGTGCCAATGCCTTCTTTGGGAAGTTTGGCAAGTGGTGCCATTAACGGAATCAATACATATCCATATTTATTGTTTATTCCGGCTGTCGTGATTAGTTTGATTATTTTGAGCTTTAACCTGCTGGGTGATGGTTTGCGCGATGCATTCGATCCGAAGCTGAAGAATTAATAGAGGAGGAAAAGTTGATGAGTGAAAAACTAGTTGATATCAAAGATGAATACCTTTCCTTCTTTACACCGGCAGGAGAGGTAAAAGCGTTAAATGGTGTTTCTATCAGCCTGAATGAGGGAGAGGTTCTGGGAATCGTTGGAGAGAGCGGTTCCGGTAAGTCTGTTACAGCATACAGCCTTATGGGTCTGACTGCATATCCCGGTAAGCTCTTGGGTGGTCAGTTGTATTTTAATGGTCATCAGGTAGAGTCTATGACAGAGAAAGAAATGCGTAAGATGCGTGGAAATGAAGTTTCTATCATTTTCCAGGATCCTATGACAAGTTTGAATCCGGTATATACCATCGGTAACCAGATTGAGGAAGTGATTCTTCTTCACACCGATAAGAATCGAGCACAGGCGAAAGAACGTGCAAGAGAACTTTTGGAGTTGGTTGGAATCAATGAGCCGGATAAGCGATTGAAGCAATATCCACATGAACTTTCCGGTGGTATGAGACAGCGTGTAATGATTGCAATCGCGCTGGCGTGTGAGCCAAAGCTTTTGATTGCAGATGAGCCAACAACAGCTCTTGATGTAACCATTCAGGCTCAGATTCTTGAACTTATGATGGAACTTAAGGATAAGCTTGGTATGGCTATTATCCTGATTACCCATGACCTTGGCGTTGTTGCTAACATGTGTGAAAAGATTGCCGTTATGTATGCAGGTCATATTGTAGAGTACGGCACTGTGGAAGATATTTTCTACAATCCAAAGCACGAGTATACCAAGGGACTTTTGAAGAGTATTCCAAGACTGGATGCCACAGAGCATGAGAGATTAGTTCCCATTGAAGGTACACCAATTGATATGTTGAACCCACCAAAGGGATGTCCTTTTGCGCCTCGGTGCGAGAAGTGTATGAAGATTTGTCTCCGTGAGATGCCTCCGGTGACAGAGTTTGACGATGTACATTACACACAGTGTTGGATGAATCAGAAAGAACAGATGCAAGGAGGTGCTGCAAATGAGTAACAGATTAGTTGAAGTACAGCATTTACAGCAGTATTTCCCAGCAGGAGGATTTGGTAAAAATAAAAAGTATGTCCAGGCTGTAGATGATGTTTCCTTTTACATTGAAAAGGGTGAGACTTTGGGACTTGTTGGCGAGTCCGGATGTGGTAAGACAACAACAGGTAGAACATTGCTGCGTCTCTATGAGCCAACAGATGGTACCATCATTTACGACGGTAATGTGATTTTTGACAAGCAGAAAAAGATTGCGGTGGATATGCTTCCATACCGCAAGAAGATGCAGATTGTATTTCAGGATCCCTATGCCAGCTTGGATCCACGAATGACCATTGGCGATATCGTTGGAGAGGCTATTGACATTCACAAGTTGGCGGGCAGCAAGCAGGAACGCTATGATATGATTATCGATATGCTCCGCCAGGTTGGGTTGAACTCAGAGCATGCCAATCGTTATCCACATGAGTTTTCCGGTGGACAGCGTCAGCGTGTAGGCATTGCAAGAGCCTTGGCAGTGGACCCTGAGTTTATCGTATGTGATGAGCCAATCTCTGCTTTGGATGTATCCATCCAGGCTCAGGTTATCAATATGTTTGAAGACCTGCAGGCACAGCGCGGTTTGACATATTTGTTTATCGCTCATGATTTGTCTGTAGTTAAACATATTTCTAACAGAATTGGTGTTATGTATCTTGGCAAATTGGTTGAGTTGGCTGACAGCCGCGAATTGACTGAGCACAGCTTACACCCATATACCAAGAGCTTGATTTCTGCGATTCCCATTGCAGATCCTAAGGTGGCAAAAGCTAGTAAGCGTATCGTATTAGAGGGAGACGTGCCTAGCCCGTTGAATCCACCAAGCGGATGTCGTTTCCGCACCAGATGTCCTTATGCGGATGAGACATGTGCAGCATGCGTTCCGGAGATGAAGGAAGTACAGCCGGGACACTTTGTTGCCTGCCATCATTTGGACAAGTGTAACTAATTTGATAAACCGTGCGCCAAGCATTGTTTATAAATATATTTAGGAGGGAAAAAGAAATGAAAAAGAAAGTGATTTCACTGGTTCTTATTGCTGCTATGGCAATCAGCATGGTTGCTTGCGGCAAGTCTGATTCTAAGAAGTCAGATAGCGCAGATGCAGTAAAAGAACTGAAGGTTCAGGTTGGACCAAACCCTGAGACATTGGATCCGGCTTTGAACAGTGCCGTTGACGGTGGTAACGTAATTCTTCACGCATTTGAGACACTGTTGACAGTTGATGAGGATGGTCAGTACAAGGAAGGCCAGGCAGAGAAATGGGAAGTGTCTGAGGATGGACTTACATGGACATTCCATTTGAGAGATGGCCTTAAGTGGTCAGACGGTTCTGATCTTACAGCTGAGGATTTTGTTTACAGCTGGAAGCGTGTATGTGATCCGGAAGTAGCTGCTCCATACGCTGAGACAGTTCTTGGAATGGTTAAGGGTTATGACGAGGCAATGGCAGGAGATGCTGATGCACTTGCTGTTACTGCTACCGATGACAAGACTCTTGTGGTAGAGATGGAAAATCCATGTACATATTTTGAAGGTCTTGCTTCATTTGCAACACTTTCACCAGTACAGAAGGCTTCTGTAGAGGCTAATGGTGATGGTTGGGCAACAGCTCCGGAGACATATGTATCTAACGGACCTTTCAAGATGACTGAGTGGGTTCCTGATTCTTACATCACATTCGAGAAGAATGAGAACTATTGGAACAAGGATGCCATCAAGCTTGACAAGTTGACATTCCTTTTGATTGAGGATCCAAACGCTGCTTATAGTGCATATCAGCAGGGTGAAGCTCTTATGATCAAGGATGTTCCTACAGAGGAAATCCCAAGCTTAGAGGGTAATGATGACTTCTTCGTCGAGCCAATCATTGGCACATACTACTTGAATATGAACGAGACAATGGAAATCTTCAAGGATGCTAAGGTTCGTGAGGCGTTAAGCCTTGCAATTGATCGTCAGTATGTTGCTGATACCATTATGCAGGGGACATACACACCAGCTTGGAATCTTATGGGACCAGGTTGGAAGGATACAGACGGATCTGAGTTCATGGACAACTCTAATGGTGGAAAAGGCTATATCTCAGAAGACTACGATAAGAACCTTGAAAAGGCTAAGGAGTTGTTAGCTGAAGCTGGATATCCAGACGGAGAAGGCTTCCCGGCAATCAAATACTCTACAAACGATGCAGGATATCATATCCCATTGGCTGAGTACTTGCAGACAGCTTGGGGTGAGCTTGGTATCACAGTTGAAGTTGATAAGATGGAGTGGGCTAGCTTTACACCAGCACGTCGTTCACAGCAGTTCGATACTGCACGTAACGGATGGGTAGGTGACTACAGCGATCCTTCTAACATGCTTGATTTGTTCTGCACAACCAACGGTAACAACGATGGTAAGTACAGCAATCCTGAGTACGATGCAGCTATGGAGTTGTCTAGAACAACAACAGATGCTAAAGAGAGATCTGAAGCTCTTCACAAGGCAGAGGATATTCTTATGGCAGATTATGGTATTATCCCAGTTGCTTACTACAACGACTTCTACTTGATGAGCAACAAGATTCAGGGTGCTTGGCATTCAGCTACCGGATACTGGTACTTCATGTATGCAGACATTGCTGAGTAATTAGCGGTTTTCTGATACGTATGGAAAGAGTGTGGCTTTGCGGTCGCACTCTTTTTTTGCGGGGGTGCCAGCTTTTTTGCGGTGGCGCACCCTTTACTTTTTCCCTAAAATATACTAGAATAAATGTAATTAGCTTGATGATGGGGGAGTCTTGGACAAACCCCAAACAAAAGAGCAGATAGGTGCGGAGATTATGCAGAATTTAAGTAACACACAGTATTTCAAAGTTCAAAAAGAGACACCAATATCCGTGAAGGAGGTGCTCCACTCAGTGTACGAAGCCCTGAGCGAGAAGGGATATAATCCGGTCAATCAAATCGTGGGTTATATTATGTCGGGGGACCCTACCTTTATCACCAGCCATAAGAATGCCAGAAGCTTGATTATGAAGGTTGAACGAGACGAATTGGTGGAAGAATTACTCAAAGAATACATTTCCCATGAGGCGTGGAAATAATATGGGGGATGTGAATAGAATCCTTGGGTTGGACTACGGAACAAAGACAGTTGGGGTTGCAGTCAGTGACCCCTTACTTTTGACTGCCCAGGGAGTGGAGATTATCCGCAGAGAGAAGCCGGGGAAATTGCGCAAAACCTTGGCCAGAATCGACGAGCTAATTGCATCCTATGGTGTTACTATGATTGTTTTGGGGTATCCTAAGAACATGAATGGCACAGAGGGAATTCGCTGTCAGGAGACGGAAGCCTTTCAGGAGATGTTGCAGACCAGAACGGGTTTGCAGGTCGTTTTGTGGGACGAGAGGTTGTCTACCGTGGCGGCAGATAAGGTGATGATGGAGACGGGTATTCGCAGAGAGCAGCGCAAGGAGTATGTGGACGAGATCGCTGCCATGTACATTTTACAGGGATATCTGGATTCCTTACATCACTAGAAAGGACATAGTTATGGAAAGCATTACACTGATGGCACCGGATACAGATGAGGAGATTACCGTTTTTGTACTGGAGGAGACCACGCTGAATGAGCACAAGTATCTTTTGGTAACGGAAGACAGTGAGGGAGATACAGAGGCTTTTATTTTAAAGGAGATTGCCACAGATGACACAGACGCCACCTACGAGATTGTGGAAGACGATGTGGAATTTGAGGCGGTCGTTAAGATTTTTCAAGAGTTAGTAGAAGATACGGATTTTGAAGTATAGTAATTTTTAGGAGGTTAATTTTGAGTAAACAACAGAATATTGGTAAATTAAAAATCATTCCATTGGGCGGACTGGAACAGATTGGAATGAACATTACTGCTTTTGAGTATGAGGATAGCATTATTGTAGTGGATTGCGGATTGGCTTTCCCGGAGGACGATATGCTGGGAATCGATCTTGTTATCCCTGATATTTCCTATCTCAAGGAGCACGAAGACAAGGTAAAAGGGTTCTTTATCACCCATGGTCACGAGGACCATATCGGTGCTATTCCTTATGTGTTGAAGGAGTTAAATGTGCCGATTTATGCAACGAAACTGACCAACGGACTGATTGAGCATAAGTTAAAAGAGCACAATCTCTTGTCCCAGGTGAAGAGAAAGGTGGTAAAGTACGGACAGCACATTAACCTTGGCTGTTTCCGTGTGGAGTTTATTAAGACCAACCACAGCATTCAGGATGCGGCGGCGCTGGCTATCTATTCTCCGGCAGGTATTGTGATTCACACCGGAGACTTTAAGGTTGACTACACACCGGTTTATGGAGATGCCATCGACCTGCAACGCTTTGGCGAATTGGGCAAGAAGGGTGTGTTGGCACTGATGTGTGACAGTACGAATGCGGAACGCAAAGGCTTTACCCAATCAGAGCGCACCGTAGGCAAGACCATTGACAGTCTTTTTGCAGAACACTCCAACTCCCGGATTATCATTGCTACCTTTGCATCCAATGTTGACCGTGTACAGCAGATTATTAACACGGCTCACAAATATGACCGCAAGGTGGTGGTTGAGGGGCGCAGTATGGTGAATATCATCGCTACAGCCTCCGAACTGGGGTATCTGGATGTGCCGGATAATACATTGGTAGACATTGAGATGATTAAGAATTATCCTGACGAGAAGACGGTTTTGATTACCACCGGTAGTCAGGGAGAGTCCATGGCAGCCTTGTCTCGTATGGCTAATGGCACCCACCGCAAGGTGAGCATTAAGCCTAACGATACCATTATTTTTAGCTCCCATCCTATCCCGGGAAATGAAAAGGCAGTCTCCAACGTCATCAATGAGCTTTGCATGAAGGGGGCCAATGTAATTTTTCAGGATGTTCATGTTTCCGGACATGCCTGTGAGGAAGAGATTAAATTGATTTATTCTTTGGTGCGTCCAAAGTATGCCATACCGGTGCACGGTGAGTACAAGCATCTGTTGGCTCAGGCCAGAATTGCTGAAAGCCTTGGCATAGATAAGGACAATATCTTTATTTTGTCCTCCGGAGATGTGCTGGAATTAAATGAGGATGCTGCAAAGGTGGGCGGCAGGGTGCACACCGGTGCGATTATGGTAGATGGTCTGGGCGTAGGTGATGTGGGCAATATCGTGTTGCGTGACAGACAGCATCTGGCTGAAGATGGTATCATTATTGTGGTGATGACATTAGAGGCAGGCAGTGGGCAACTTTTGGCAGGCCCCGATATTGTGTCCCGTGGATTTGTCTATGTGCGGGATTCTGAGGATTTGATGGAGAGCGCAAGAACCGTGCTCAACGATACTATGGATCGCCTTATGGATCGCAACGTGACAGATTGGACCAAGATTAAAGGTGAAATCAAGGATGCTTTGGGAGACTTTGTATGGAAAGAAACTCAGCGTCGACCTATGATTATGCCGATTATTATGGAAGTATAATATGATTGTAAGTGAACGATATTTGACATATCTTGCTTCTTTGGAGCAAGAGGAGAATCCGGTTCTGGCTCAAATTGAGCAGGAGGCATTGGAGGCCTTTGTGCCTATTATCCGAAAAGATACGCAGCATTTTATGAAACTCCTTATGCAGATGCTTCAGCCGGAAAAGATTCTTGAAGTGGGGGCGGCGGTAGGTTTTTCTGCTCTGCTGATGGCATACTATAATCCTAAGCCCTGTCATATTACCACTATCGAGAATTACGAGCCACGAATTCCTATTGCCAGGGAGAATTTTCGCCGGGCAGGAATGGAGGAGCGTATCCGTTTGCTGGAGGGAGACGCCATAGAGATTTTGCCTACGCTGCAAGATCCCTATGATTTTATCTTTATGGATGCGGCTAAGGGGCAGTATCCGGCATTTTTGCCATACCTGAAGGAGCGGATGCACAGTGGCAGTGTGCTTGTGACAGATAATATTTTACAGGAGGGAGACCTTCTGGAATCCCACTATGCCATTGAACGGCGTGACCGCACCATACACAAGCGTATGAGAGAGTATTTGCGTCTTTTGACGCAGGATGAAGATTTTGTGTGCAGTATCTTGCCTGTGGGAGACGGACTGGCGGTCTGCACTATGAAATAATGATAACAGAAAGGGTTTCATTACCATGAGAAATATTGAATTGCTTGTACCTGCCAGCAGTTTGGAAGTGTTAAAAGTGGCTGTTGTGTTTGGGGCAGATGCAGTTTATATTGGTGGCGAGGTCTATGGACTGCGGGCCAAAGCAAAGAATTTTTCAAAAGATGATATGATAGAAGGAATTGCCTTTGCTCATGAACACGGGGTGAAGGTGTATGTGACAGCTAACATTCTGGCCCACAATCAGGATTTACAGGGGGTTCGGGAATATTTTGAAGAATTGAAAGAAATCGGACCGGATGCACTCATTATTGCAGACCCTGCTGTATTTACTCTGGCAAGGGAGATTTGCCCGGAGATTGAGGCGCATATCAGTACGCAGGCCAATAATACCAACTATGGTACCTATCAATTCTGGCATAAGCTGGGGGCAAGTCGAGTGGTGTCGGCCAGAGAACTTTCCCTGGCTGAGATTAAAGAGATTCGCCGGAATATCCCGGATGACTTGGAGATAGAAACCTTTATCCATGGGGCTATGTGCATTTCCTACTCCGGAAGATGTCTGCTCAGTAATTATTTTACGGGTAGAGACGCTAACCAGGGTGCATGCACCCATCCTTGCAGATGGAAATATGCAGTGATGGAGGAACAGCGACCGGGGGAATATCTTCCTGTTTATGAGAATGAAAGGGGCACATATATATTCAATTCCAAAGATTTGTGCATGATTGAACACATTCCGGAATTAATTGATGCGGGAATTGACAGCTTTAAGATTGAGGGACGAATGAAGACGGCACTCTATGTGGCCACGGTTGCAAGAACATATCGCAAGGCCATCGATGATTATCTGGAGTCTGAAGAGAAGTACCGGGCCAATATGAACTGGTATTTAGAACAGATTTCTAACTGTACTTACCGTCAGTTTACCACAGGATTTTTCTTTGGCAAGCCTTCGGATGAGGCACAGATTTATGACAGCAATACCTATATCAAGGAATACACATATCTTGGTATTGTGGGGGCCCGGGATGAACGGGGATTGTATGAGATAGAGCAACGCAACAAATTTTCTTTGGGAGAGACAATCGAGGTAATGAAGCCGAATGGGGACAATGTTCCGGTTCAGGTGCTACGGATTGTCAATGAAGACGGAGAAGATATGGAGAGTGCTCCGCATCCAAAGCAACGTTTGTGGATAGATTTAGGCGTGGAATTGGAACAATACGACATTTTGAGACGCAAGGAGGAATAGTTATGGCAGAGAAGTATGTTGCTTATGTAGGAACTTATACCCACGAGAATAGTGTGGGTATCCATGTGTATGACATCGATATGACAAGGGGAGCTCTGTGTGAGCGCAGTGTGGCGTCAATCAACAATCCCTCTAATCTGGTGGTGGCTCACAGTGGGAAATTTTTGTATTCCATCGCGGATGAAGGAGTGGCTGCATTTGCCATCGATGCAAATGGTGACTTGACCTTGATTAACCAAGTGTGGATTGGGGGAATGCGCGCCTGTGACGTGAAGATTGACTCTCAGGATCGCTATCTGTTTTTGGCAGGATTTCACGACGGCAAAGTGACGATGATGCGCCTGAATGCAGACGGTAGCATAGCAGGGATTGCAGACGGAGTTTTTCACCAGGGTATTGGCAAGACCATGATTGAGAAACGTCTGGAGCCCAGAGTTTCTTGTGCGACTTTGACACCGGATGAGAAATATCTCTGTGCCGTTGACTGGGGATTGAATCAGATTAAGGTATACGAGGTAGACTACGAATTGGGCAAGCTGCACTTAAACAGCATTTTGCGTTGTCCGTTGAACACGGCTCCCCGTCGCATTCGCTTTACGAAAGACGGGAAATATGCCTATGTTCTGGAGGAGGCTACCAATGTAATTGAGTGTTATCGTTATCAACTGGAGTCTCAAGGCCCCGTCTTTCATAAACAGTACTATATGGATATTTTGGACAAAGAAGATGGATTGTCCTCCAGTGCAGCATTAGAATTCTCTCCGGATGGACAGTATCTCTATACCTCTATGGATGGTTCCAATCAGGTGGTTTGCATGAAAGTATTGGAGGATGGCACTTTAGAGAGGGAAAATGTTGCCAGAATTAGTGGCGACTATCCCAAGAGTATTGCAATACTTCCGGATAATGCAACGCTGGTTTGTCTTAATCACGATTCTAACGAGATTCGCACTTTTACCGTGGACCATGACCGCAAGACCGTGCTTATGAAAAATGCGCCTGTTAAAATCGATAAGCCAAACAGCATTGTGATACACAAACTATAAAAGAGAAAGGAAAGTGGGAAAATGGCAGGTTCTTCAGTGGGACAAATATTTCGCATAACAACTTGGGGAGAATCCCATGGTCCGGCACTTGGAGTTGTAGTGGATGGTGTACCGGCCGGATTGCCTCTTAAGGAAGAGGACATCCAAGTTTTTCTCGATCGCAGAAAGCCGGGACAATCTAAGTTTACCACTGCTCGTGCGGAGGCAGACAGAGTGGAGATTTTGTCAGGTGTGTTTGAAGGAAAGACCACAGGAACGCCTATTTCGCTTTTGGTTCGCAACCAGGATCAGCATTCTAAGGACTACTCTAATATATCGGAGGTGTTTCGTCCGGGGCATGCGGATTATACCTTCTGGGAGAAATATGGGATTCGGGATTACCGGGGAGGAGGACGCTCCTCCGGAAGGGAGACCATTGGTCGAGTTGCGGCAGGTGCCATCGCATGTAAGATTTTGCAGGAACTTGGTATCTCAATCAAGACCTATACCAAGTCTATCGGACCGGTGGAGATTTCGCGGATAGACCTTGACGAGATAGACAACAACCGTCTTTATATGCCCGATGCAGAGGCGGCAGTAAGGGCACAAGACTACTTGGAGGAGTGTATGAAGGATAAAAATTCCTCCGGGGGTGTTATTCAGTGCGTGGTTCAGGGCATGCCGGTGGGAATAGGCGAGCCGGTGTTTGACAAGCTGGATGCCAATCTGGCTAAAGCCATGCTGTCCATTGGAGCAGTAAAAGGTTTTGAGATGGGAGATGGATTTGCGGCGGCGATTGGTACAGGGGCTGAGAACAATGATTCTTTTGCGGTGAAAGATGGCAAGGTGTGCAAAGAGACCAACCACGCCGGGGGCGTGCTTGGGGGGATGAGTGACGGAGACTCGCTGGTATTTCGCGTGGCGGTAAAGCCAACGCCTTCCATTTCCCAGAAGCAACATACGGTGAATGTGGCGGGAGAAGAAACGGAGATTGAGATTCACGGCCGTCACGATCCTGTGATTGTACCGAGAGCTGTGGTTGTGGTGGAGAGTATGGCAGCCATCACCATTGTGGATGCACTTTTCTCCAACATGAGTGCCCGTATGGATGCTCTAAAAGATTTTTATAAGAAAGAAAGTTAGTTGATATGTATAAAGTTTTGACAACAGAAGGTCGCGCAAAGCGTGGGTGTCTGGAGACGGTGCATGGCACCATCCAGACACCTGTCTTTATGAATGTGGGAACCGTTGCTGCCATCAAGGGGGCTGTCTCCACAGATGATTTACAACAGATTAAGACTCAGGTGCAACTCTCTAATACCTATCACCTCCATGTGAGACCGGGAGACCAGTTGATTAAGGAAATGGGTGGTTTGCACAGATTTATGGTATGGGATAAACCGATTCTTACCGATTCCGGTGGGTTTCAGGTATTTTCTTTGGCAGGTTTGCGCAAAATAAAGGAAGAGGGAGTGTTCTTTCAATCTCACATCGATGGACATAAGATTTTTATGGGTCCGGAGGAGAGTATGCAAATACAGTCAAATCTGGGCTCTACCATCGCTATGGCTTTTGATGAATGCCCCAGCAGTAGGGCGGATCGGGACTATGTCCGGAAATCTGTGGACCGAACCACACGTTGGCTTGCCAGATGCCAGGCCAAGATGAAAGAGCTGAATGCCCTGCCGGATACCATTAACAGGAACCAGTTACTGTTTGGAATTAATCAGGGGGCCGTGTTTGAGGATATTCGAATTGAGCACGCCAAGCGGATTGCTGAGATGGAGCTGGACGGCTATGCAGTGGGTGGATTGGCCGTGGGGGAGACCCATGAGGAAATGTATCATATTCTGGAAGAGACGGTTCCGTATTTGCCGCAAGATAAGCCCACATATCTGATGGGAGTGGGAACACCTGCTAATATTTTAGAGGGAGTGGAGCGAGGTATCGACTTCTTTGACTGTGTGTACCCAAGCAGAAATGGGCGGCATGGTCATGTGTATACCAACCATGGAAAACTGAACCTTTTCAATAAAAAGTTTGAACGGGATATGCGACCCATTGAAGAGGGGTGTGGATGCCCGGCTTGTAAGACATATTCCAGAGCATATATTCGTCATCTTTTGAAAGCAAAGGAAATGTTGGGAATGCGACTATGTGTTCTGCACAATCTCTATTTCTATAACAATATGATGGAAGAGATTAGGGATGCTCTTGATGAGGGGCGATTTGCTGACTATAAGAAGGATAAGCTTGCAGGGATGGAAGCAGGGGAATAGTCGCTGAGAACAAAAAAGTCGGTTTTACTTGATAAATGGTTTAGGGTTTAGTACAATGAAGTAGATTTGAGGTTATGAGGCCTCGCGAGTTAGGAGGATGTTTAGTATGGATATTTTTATGACTGCTGGAGCCAGTTCTGCGTTTGGAATGATTATTTGGATTGTAGTACTTTTTGTATTTATGTATTTCTTTATGATTCGTCCACAGCAGAAAGAGACAAAGAACAAGAATGCAATGATGGCAGCTTTGGCTGTAGGTGATACAGTCCTCACCACAAGCGGATTTTATGGCGTTGTCATCGATATCGAAGAGGACACTGTAATTGTTGAGTTTGGTAGCAACAAGAATTGCCGTATTCCAATGCAGAAGAGTGCAATCTCAGCAGTGGAGAAGCCGGAGGATGCTGTAGAATCCAAGTAATGGATTCCATAAATGCTATCTGATAGTACCAAAGAGAAAGATGCGAATTCCTATGCAGGATCGCATCTTTTTTAGTGGAAACTTGTGCCTTGGAAACCTTTCCGATGAAATCCGTATCCAACATATGGTATTTATTAGCATTGTTGCACAAAATAAAGAACGATAAATTGTCTAAAGTATCGAAAAAATCAAAAAAAGCGAAAAAGCCATTGAAATCGTTTCCAATGGGTGCTATGATTCAGTCATGGGAAACGTTTTCGTATTTCTAACAATTCATTAACAGGAGGAGATTATTAATGAAAAAGAAATTAGTAAGCATTTTGATGGCAACAGCAATGGTTGCTACTCTCTTTGCCGGATGCGGTAAGTCCGCTGACTCAGCTAAGGGTGGTGAGGGTTCTGTATACTGGTTGAACTTTAAGCCGGAAGCAGACGAAGCTTTGCAGAGCATTGCAAAGACCTACAAAGAAGAGACAGGCGTTGAGGTTAAGGTTGTAACCGCTGCAGAAGGAAAGTATGAGTCTACACTTACTTCTGAGATGGACAAATCCAGCGCACCTACACTTTTCGTAGTAGGTAATCAGGCAGCAGTTAAGACATGGGGTGACTACTGCTACGACTTGACAGACACAGACGTTTACAAAGAGTTGAACACAGATGCATTTACCTTGAAGAAGGATGATGGCACTGTAGCTTCTATCGGATACTGCTATGAGACATACGGTATCATCGTTAACAAGACATTGCTTGAGAAGGCAGGTCACAGTGTTGATGAGATTACTAACTTTGAGACATTGAAGGAAGTTGCTGATGATATTCACGCAAACGCTGATACATTAGGATTTGATGCATTTACTTCTTCAGGTATGGATGATTCTTCTTCTTGGAGATTCTCAGGTCACTTGGCTAATATGCCATTGTACTATGAGTCAGTTGATGACAAGTGGACAGAGTGTCCTGCAGAGATCAAGGGTACATACCTTGATGAGTTCAAGAACATCTGGGATCTTTACACAACCGATACAGCAACAGCTAAGAGCGACCTTGCAACAGGTGGTTTCGATGCACAGGCTGAGTTCAAAGATGGTAAGGCAGTATTCTATCAGAACGGTTCTTGGGAGTACGCTGCACTTAGCGAGGCTTGGGGCGATGATGAGATGACAATGATTCCTATCTACACAGGCCATGAAGGTGAAGAGAATATCGGACTTTGCTCCGGTACAGAGAACTGCTGGGCAGTTAACAAGAACGCATCAGAGGCTGACATCCAGGCTACACTTGACTTCATGAAGTGGATAGTAACTTCTGAGGCTGGTACAAAGATGATGTCTGAGCAGTTTGGTATCATTCCTTACAAGGGAGCTGCTGATTCAACAAACGTATTCTTGAACAGAGCTAACGAGTTAGCTAACGAAGGCAAGACTACTGTAACATGGGCATTCAACTACACTCCAAACGTAAATGATTGGAGAGCAGGAGTTGTTGCAGCAATGAACAACTACGATGCAGGCGGTTCTTGGGAAGATGTTGAAAAGGCGTTCGTTGATGGATGGGCTGAGCAGTATAAGGCAGCTAACAACTAATTTGTCAAACGAAATACGCTGAGTACATTGAGGGGGCTGGTTGGGAAAATCAGCCCTCTATTTTTATCAAAAACCTGTTATGAGAAAGGATACTGTAATGAAGAAGAAGAGAGTAAATGATGGTACTTCGGTAAATTCACCTTTACTTAGAAGGTCGATTCAAAGAATGTTTTTTGTCTTTCTTGTGCCTACATTTGCGGCATTTGTGATTGGGTTTATCTATCCATTCTTTAAAGGCTTCTACTTATCATTTTGTTCTTTTGTTACTACTAGTAATACAACATTTGTTGGAATCGAAAACTACAAAAAGGCGTTTACGGATGCATCCTTTATGCATGCATTCTGGTACACGGCACTATTTGCTGTTGTATCCGTCATCCTGATTAATTTATTGGCATTCTTGGTGGCATATCTGCTCACTATGAAGATCAAAGGTGCTAACATTTTTAGAACAGCATTCTTTATGCCAAACTTGATTGGTGGTATCGTACTTGGATATATCTGGAGCATGATCTTTGATGGTATTTTAAGTAGATACAACACATCCATTTTGATGGAGACAAAATATGGTTTCTGGGGCTTGATTATCTTGATGCTCTGGCAACAAGTTGGTTACATGATGATTATCTATATCGCCGGTTTGCAGAGTGTACCGGAAGAATTGAACGAGGCAGCTCGTATCGATGGTGCAACTCGCTGGCAGACATTGATTCATGTGACAATTCCAAACGTGATGTCATCTATCACGATTTGTATGTTCCTGACATTAACCAATGGATTTAAATTGTTCGACCAGAACCTTGCTTTAAATGGTGGTGGTCAGCCATTCAAATTCTTGGAAGAGGGCGGAGTCGTAAAGACTACAGAAATGTTAGCCCTCAATATATACAGTTCATTCTATGGACAGAACACGTCAGCAAAGGGTGTAGGACAGGCAAAGGCTGTTATTTTCTTTGTATTGGTTGCGCTGATTTCTATCATCCAGCTTCGTGCAACTAGATCAAAGGAGGTGCAACAATAATGAATTCTGCAAAAGTACGTTTAAATATTATTACAGCAATTTTAACTGTTGTTACCATCATTCATGTGTCACCCATTGTTATGGTGCTTATGAATTCCTTTAAGGCAAATACTTACGTTAAGACGGATACATTTGCCATTCCTAAGGGAGATATGTTTGTAGGATGGGCAAACTACATCAAAGGTTTTACCTTTGGTAACTATCCAATTGTGAAAGCGATTGGTTATTCAGCTATTATTACGATTTTATCTACTGCTTTGATTTTGCTGTGTACATCTATGGCGGCATGGTATATTGTGCGAGTGAATAGTGCAGTTTGTAAGGTGGTTTACTATCTGTTTGTATTTTCAATGGTAGTACCTTTCCAGATGGTTATGTACCCATTGGCTAAGACAGCCGACAGTTTACATCTTTCTACACCGTTTACCATTCCTATCATATATCTGGGATTTGGTGCCGGTATGGCCACCTTTATGTTTACCGGATTTATAAAAACACTTCCGTTGGAGATTGAGGAAGCGGCGGCTATTGATGGATGTGGTGCACTGCGTACCTTTTTCATGATTATTTTGCCAATGCTGAAACCTACACTGATTTCTGTTGGTATTCTTGAAATTATGTGGATTTGGAACGATTATCTGTTACCATACTTGGTACTTGATATCAACGAGTATCGTACCATTCCGATTCACATTCAGTACTTGCAGGGTAGCTACGGAACGGTAGACTTGGGCGCTACCATGGCGTTGATTGTGCTGAGTATTATTCCGGTAATTGTATTCTACCTCACATGCCAGAAGTATATTATCAAGGGTGTTGCAGCCGGAGCAGTGAAAGGCTAGGAGATTACATGAGAACAAGTGGTATTTTACTGCCGATTTCATCCCTCCCAAACAAATATGGAATTGGTTGCTTCTCTAAGGAAGCGTATGAGTTTGTAGATTTTTTGGCTCAGGCCAAGCAGACCTATTGGCAGATTCTGCCAATAGGCCCTACAAGCTACGGGGATTCTCCCTATCAGTCTTTTTCCACTTATGCAGGCAATCCCTATTTTATTGATTTGGCGGCGCTGATAAAGCAAGGCCTGTTGACAGAAGAGGAATGCGATGCGGTGGATTTTGGTAAGGACGATACATCGGTAGATTACGAAAAATTATATCTGGGGCGTTTTACCTTGTTGCGCAAGGCCTTTGAACGCAGCCGGATTGAGGAGAATGAGGATTTTATTGAGTTTTGCGAAAAGCAAGGGAAGTGGTTAGAAGATTACGCCGACTATATGGCAATCAAGAATCACTTCGGTGGAAAGAGCTTTGTGGAATGGCCGGAAGACATTCGCCTGCGTCAGGGGAATGTGTTGGCTGAGTATTGTGATAAGTTGCAGTCTGACATTGCTCTGTATAAGTATATTCAGTACGAGTTCTATTGTCAGTGGAATAAGTTGAAGGCATACGCCAACAAAAAAGGGATATCTATCATCGGTGATATTCCTATCTATGTTGCGCCGGATAGTGCAGATGTGTGGGCGAATCCTGAGTTGTTCCAGATGACAGATGGCGCCTTGGATGCGGTGGCCGGCTGTCCGCCGGATGGCTTTTCCGCAACAGGCCAGTTATGGGGTAATCCTCTCTATGATTGGGATTATCACAAGAAAACGAAGTATGCATGGTGGATTGGACGAATCAAACATTGCAGCAAGATGTACGATGTGATTCGTATCGACCATTTTAGAGCTTTTGATCAGTATTACTCTATTCCGGCAGATGAAGAGACGGCTGTGAATGGTGAATGGGTAGATGGTCCGGGGTATGAACTGTTTCAAGTGATGAAAGAGCAGTTGGGAGAACTGCACATCATTGCAGAGGACTTGGGATATATGACAGATTCTGTGCGCAAGCTTGTGGCAGATTCCGGTTTCCCCAATATGAAAGTATTGCAGTTTGCTTTTGATGCCAGAGATTCCAGTGGACCAAGTGAGTATCTTCCGCACAACTATAACAACAATTGTGTGGTTTACACAGGCACTCATGACAATGAGACTACCTGTGGCTGGCTGGAAAGTATTACAGAAGCAGAGTATCAGCTTGTGCAGGATTACCTTGGTTTGCCGGGGGCAGATAATGAGACGTTATGTAAGGGCTTGATTCGAGCTGCACAGAGTTCTGTGGCTGATTATTGTATTATTCCTTTGCAGGACTATCTGTGTCTGGATAATTCTGCCAGAATGAATACGCCATCTACAACCGGAGGTAACTGGATGTGGCGTATGCAAAATGACCAATTGACTGAGGAACTGGCAGAAGATATTGCTAAAATGACAAAAATATATGGTCGTTCTATGAAATGAGAATGTTTTGTGCTATAATACCTCGGGTGTTATAGCACAAATGATTATTAGGAGCAGAATGAATGGGCATGACAATCAAAGATATTGCTAAAATGTGTAATGTGGGTATCAGTACTGTATCCAGAGCAATCAACAATGATCCGGGGATTAATCCGGAGACGAGGATGCGTATTCTAAAAGTGATTGAGGAACAGAATTTTGTCCCAAACAGCAGTGCCAGAAATCTTAAGATGACGGAATCCAATACCATTGCCCTCTTAATCAAGGGTACCAACAATCCCTTTTTCCAAGGGATGCTTCGAACTTTTGAGCAGGAGTTGCAGAAAGTGGAGTATTCCTATTTGATATATCCAATTTCAGAGAATCAGGATGAGACAATGGTAGCCGTGGATTTGGTGAAGGAAAGACGCCTAAAGGGAATCATCTTTTTGGGAGGTTTGGCTGAGGTGTCTGAGAATAATCTGGACAGCATCGGTGTGCCCTGTGTTCGTTGTACGGTAACCAATCCGAAAGTGTCCATCGGCCAGAGAGATTATACGGTTTCCATCGATGATAAGAAAGAGGCTTATCGGGCAGTGGATTATCTGTGTAAATGTGGACATAAAAAAATTGCTATCCTTGGTGGTCGTAAGTTAGATGGATCTATCGGACGTATGCGTTTGGAAGGATACCGGGAAGCCTTAAAAGACAATGGTATCGACTATAACCCCGCTTTGGTGGCATATATGAAAGAGGACGTGGGAGAATTTACCGTGGAAAATGGTTATCTCACAGCTAAGGAATTGCTGGATTCCGGTCAAAGCATCACAGCAATTTTTGTGATTTCTGATATGATGGCTTTTGGAGCATACAAGGCCATTAAGGAGAAAGGTCTGCGCATTCCGGATGATATTTCTGTAGTCGGATTTGATGGTCTGGATTGGACCAATTTCTATCATCCTTCTCTCACTACTGTGCGTCAGCCTTGCGACCAGATGGTCAAGGCCTCCATTGATGTGTTGCTTGGAGCCATTAACGACGGGAATTATGGCGAGCAGCGGATTTTTCCTGCAGAGCTCTTGATCCGCGATTCTGTCAAAGACTTAAATTCATAAATACATTTCACGAAAAGCGGAAGGTGTCATTTGATGCTTCCGCTTAAATTGTCTATTGAAAAGTGACAGGTTGTCATATCCGCAATTCCCGGCGATTTCCAAAATGGAATCCGAAGTTGTACTGAGAGCCTCGGCAGCCTTGGCTAATCGGTAATTGTTCAGATAGGTGACAAAGGTCATGTTGGTCTGTTGTTTAAAGAAGCGCATAAAATGCGACTGGCTGTAGCCCAATTTGGCCGCAGCATCTTCCACAGATATGGGGTGCGTGTAGTTATCATCCACAAAGGTAATAATATCCTTCAAGGCCATATATTTTTTCTCGTCCAGATGCCTCGGTTGCTCGTATGGGAAGTTGGAAAACAACAGGTAAAAAAATTCAAAAAGAGTGGATTTGACGCCTATCTGCCAGGCAAATTCCTTGGCGGAGCATAAATCGTCAATATGCGTGATACATTTCATCAGAGAGGAATAGCAGCTATCCTCCCGGTGAAAAATAGAAGGGAGATGATACAAACCTTCAATAAATGGAATAAAGTATTCCTGAGTGCAGGCGTCCAGTTGGTAGGATAGGAAAAAGCTGGGATTTAACATAATGTTTTCATATTCCATAGCATTGTTATCCAATGGCTTAATTGCGTGGAGCTGGCTAGGGCGAATAAGTATCAAATCTCCGGCGGTGACAGTGTGGGGAGTGAAGTCTAGTTCCACTATGCCGCAACCTTTGCGCACACTGATAAACTCCACATCATCGTGCCAGTGAACAGATACTTCTGCAAAGTCCATGGGGATGGTGCAGGGATATATGTTAAATAAAAAGTCGGGGCGTCCGTGTTTTTTTATTTCCTGTAATGTCTCGTAGGTGTTATTTTTCATTTTCTCACATCCTATTGGGGAATTTATGTTTACTATGATAGAATAGTATCATATTAAGAGGGAATACTACAAGTTTTTTTGAGAGATGGACGATATAATGATACTAAGTTACAAATGAAATGGAACACATTGATTGTGAAAGGGGAAAGAAATGAGTCAATTAGAACAGAGATTAACAGATGTCATGGGGAAAAACATCAAAGAGGCATCTAACGAAGAAATTTATGGCGGTTTGTTGCAGGTAGTGCAGAGCATGGCTGCCGAAAAGGAGAGCAACACAGGAAAGAAAAAGGTATATTACATTTCCGCAGAGTTTTTGATTGGTAAATTGTTATCCAACAACATGATTAACCTGGGAATCTATGATGAGGTTCGCCAACTCCTGGCAGATAATGGCAAAGATATCTGTGAGATTGAGGAAGTAGAGAATGAGCCATCTCTTGGAAATGGTGGATTGGGTAGACTTGCAGCCTGCTTCTTGGACTCCATTGCAACTCTTGGCATTAATGGTGATGGTATTGGAATCAACTATCATTTGGGATTGTTTAAGCAGGTGTTTGACCATAACTTACAGAAGGAGACACCAAATCCTTGGATTAACAACCAGAGTTGGCTGATTGATACAGATAAACATTATCAGGTGAAGTTTAAGGACTTCGTTGTAACATCTCGTTTGTACACGTTGAATGTTACAGGTTATGATAACCAGACCAACCATTTGCAGTTGTTTGACTTGGACTCAGTGGATGAGAACATTGTCACAGAGGGAATTGATTTTAACAAGGAAGATATTGAGAAAAACTTGACCTTGTTCTTGTATCCGGATGACAGCGATGACAAGGGTCAGTTGCTTCGTATTTACCAGCAGTATTTCATGGTAAGTAATGGTGCACAGTTGATTTTAGATGAGTGCGTTGCCAAGGGATGCAACCTTCATGATTTGTATGACTACGCTGTAATCCAGATTAACGATACTCACCCAACCATGGTGATTCCTGAGTTGATTCGTCTCTTGATGGAGAGAGGAATCTCTATGGACGAGGCAATTGAGATTGTCTCTAAGACTTGTGCATACACCAACCATACCATTTTGGCAGAGGCTCTTGAGAAGTGGCCAATCCATTACTTGGAGCAGGTGGTTCCACACTTGATGCCAATTATTGAAGTGCTTGATAATAAGGTGCGCAGAAAGTTTAAGCACAATGATGCTGTAACAATTATCGATGATGAGAACAGAGTGCATATGGCACACATCGATATTCATTATGGATTCAGCATCAATGGTGTTGCTGCCCTTCATACAGAGATTTTGAAGAACAGTGAGTTGAATCACTTCTATCAGTTATACCCTGAGAAGTTCAACAACAAGACAAATGGTATTACGTTCCGTCGTTGGCTTCTCCACTGCAATCCGGAATTGGCTTCCTATATCACAGAGTTGATTGGTGACGGTTACAAGAAGGATGCTACCAAGTTGAAAGACTTGGAGAAGTTTATGAACGATGATGCTGTACTTGATCGTCTTTGGGAGATTAAGCAGAACAACAAGAAAGCAGTATGCAACTACTTGAGAGATACACAGGGGCTGGAACTCAATCCGAATACCATCTTCGATATCCAGGTAAAGCGACTTCACGAGTATAAGCGTCAGCAGATGAATATCTTGTATGTGATCTCTAAGTATTTAGAGATTAAGAGTGGCAAGATTCCTGAGCAACCGGTAACGGTCATCTTCGGTGCTAAGGCAGCTCCGGCTTATACCATTGCAAAGGATATTATCCACTTGATCCTTTGCATGCAGGAGATTATCGAAAAGGATCCTGAGGTTAGTCCATACTTGAAGGTTGTTATGGTAGAGAACTATAATGTGACTTTGGCTGAGAAGTTAATCCCGGCTTGTGATATTTCACAGCAGATTTCTTTGGCATCCAAGGAAGCATCCGGTACCGGCAATATGAAGTTTATGTTAAACGGTGCTGTAACCCTTGGTACTATGGATGGCGCTAATGTGGAAATCGCCGAACTGGTTGGAGAGGATAACATCTTTATCTTTGGAAAATCCAGTGACGAAATCATTGAGCATTATGCTAAGGCTGACTATGTTTCAAAAGATTACTACGACAATGATCCTGAAATTAAGGCTGCTGTTGACTTTATTGTAGGTGACAAGATGATGGCGGTGGGAAGTAAGGAACACTTGGAGCGTCTCTACAACGAACTTCTCAACAAGGATTGGTTTATGACCTTAATTGACTTTGCTGATTACAAGAAGCAGAGAGAGGCAGTATATAAGGCATATGGCGATAAGAAGGCTTGGAGCAAGATGGCGTTGAAGAATATTGCTAATGCGGGATTCTTCTCATCTGACCGTACCATTGAAGAGTACAACAGAGACATTTGGAAGGTTGAGAAATAATAAAATTTAAATGGTTTAGTCTTTGATATTTTGTTGAGTTTAAAGCGTAGCAATCTATGTGGTTGCTGCGCTTTTTTTTGCCGGCAATTTTACAAAACAACCAAAATTTGCTATGATGGAGCGAGCTGTGTATGGAAAATAGAATGATCCGGACGGATGATATATATGAATTTGAGGCGAGAAAAGATAATGAAGAAAGAATTAAAAGGAAATTTAATTTTATTGCTTACTGCTATGGTGTGGGGCATGGGATTTGTGGCCCAGAAAGCCGGAGCTGCACTGGGGCCATTTACCTATAATGGGCTTCGCATGACTTTGGCTGGGGCGTTCTTACTTCCTATGATTTTTTTCGTTCAAAAAAAGCAGAAGCGGACCAAGGGCGAAATACAGCCTGGCAGAGATCACACATCACAAAATGAGACCATGGTATCCTCCATCAAAGGCGGTATCTGGTGCGGTATTGTTCTATGCTTTGGGGCAAACCTGCAACAATTTGGAATTTACTTTCAGACAGATGCCAGCAAGGCAGGGTTTATCACGGCTCTCTATATCTTGATTGTGCCCATTCTCTGTGTTTTCCTGAGAAAAAAAGTACAGCCTATGGCGTGGATAGCTGTTGTACTTGGAGTGATTGGGTTTTACTGCCTGACCATGGCAGGAAAAGGGACAGGCCTGGTTTTGGCGGCAGGTGATTTCTTTGTATTGCTCTGCGCATTTGCTTTTGCACTACATATTATTGTGGTGGATCACTTTATAGAGTCTTGTGATGGGGTGATCCTGGCTGCCACGCAATTTCTGGTTACAGGCGTCATTAGTCTTTTGCTTATGTGGATATTTGAGACACCGGAGTGGGGAATGATTACAGAACTGTGGCTGCCAATCGTATATGGAGGCTTGTTCTCCTGCGGTATTGGATATACCTTACAGGTGATTGGACAGCAATATGCCAATCCTACCACGGGAAGCATGATTATGAGCCTGGAATCGGTTTTTTCTGTTGTTTTTGGTGTTTTACTTCTGGGAGAGCGTATGACATTGCTAGAGATTGTGGGTTGTGTTATTATTTTTGTTGCGGTAATGCTGCCGCAGATTGTCGATATGTTGGGAGCTGACAAAAGATGAAAAAAGGTGAGTATTCTTTAGGTCAACAGAATAATAGAAGTGAATTTTGCCAAGGGTTTAAAGATGGAATCCCCATTGGCTTGGGATATTTTGCTGTTTCCTTCTCTCTGGGTATTCTTGCAAAGAAAGCGGGACTGAATCCCCTTCAGAGTTTTCTGGCCAGCCTGTTGTGCAATGCCTCTGCAGGAGAGTATGCAGCATTTTCTTTAATTATGGTGCAGGCTTCATATCTGGAGGTGGCTATTATCACACTGATTGCCAACGCCAGATACTTGCTGATGAGCTGCGCCCTCAGTCAAAAGTTTAAGCAAGGGACTTCTCTGGTGCATCGCATGATTGTTGGATATGATGTGACAGATGAGATTTTTGCTATATCTGTAAGCAGGAGCGATTTCTTAAATCCAAATTATACTTATGGCTCGATTGCTATTGCGGCACCTTGTTGGGCTACTGGAACGGCGTTGGGATGTCTGGCAGGGAATATCCTTCCGCTGCGTCTGGTAAGTGCTCTTAGCGTGGCTCTGTATGGTATGTTTTTAGCAATTATCATTCCGCCAGCCAGAAAGAGTAAGGTGGTGGCAGGAATCATTGTAATCTGCTTCTTATGTAGCTATTTGGCATCTGTGTTACCTGTGATATCTGATATATCCAGTGGAACCAGAACCATAATTCTTACCGTTGGAATTTCCGCTATTGCGGCATTGTTATTCCCAAGAGAACATCAGGAGGTATGTGATGAACCATAATATTTACATTTATATCCTGATTATGGCCGGTGTCAGCTATGCCATTCGTGTTTTGCCATTGACATTGATACGTAAACAAATCAAAAACCAATTTATCCAGTCGTTTTTGTATTATGTGCCATATGTTACCTTGGCAGTTATGACATTTCCGGCTATTACGGAAGCCACACAGTCTCCCGTTGCCGGTGGGATCGCATTGATTGTTGGCATTGTGGCGGCATGGTTCGGTGCCAGTTTGTTTCAGGTGGCGGTGTCCTGTTGTGGCGTTGTGTTTTTGTTGGAGTTTTTCTTGTGACGGAGCGTGAGATATGAATACATTCGCAAAAGAGAAAAGAAAAGCGAAAGAAAGATTTGCATCCTATGTGTCAGATTATGATATGAATGATGCAAAGATATCACTAAAAGCAGTGCATACATACAAGGTGGCTGAACTCTGCGAGGCGATTGCCACAAGCCTTGCTCTTGGAGAGGAAGAACGTTTTATTGCCTGGATGTGTGGTCTTTTGCATGATATTGGAAGGTTTGAACAGGTGACCAGGTACAACACCTTTGTGGATTCCGAATCTATAGATCACGCACTGCTTAGTACACAGATTTTGTTTGGAGAAGAGGGGGCCACAACTGGGATTTTACGGAATTTCATTGAGATAACGGACTATGATGATATTCTCTACAAGGCCATTCTTTATCACAGTGCGTATCACATACCGGATGATTTAACGGAGCAGGAAAAAATGTACTGCAATATTCTGCGTGATGCAGATAAGATTGACATCTTTCGCGTGAATCTTGAGACTCCCATGGAAGAGATATATAACACCACTACAGAAGAACTATACAACTCGGAAGTGACTCCGGAAGTGTTGCAGGCTTTTATGGAACACCACGCTGTTTTGCGCAGTTTGAAGAAAACCCCGGTGGATCATGTGGTGGGACATATGGCACTGTTCTTTGAATTGGTTTATCCCAAGAGCCGAGAAATAGCATTAGAGCAGGGGCATCTGAAGGAGTTATCGCAATTTGAGTCTCGTTGTCCCAAGACGCAAAAAATTTTTGAGGCAATTCGATGTGAATTAGGGATAGATGCACTAGGATGATAATCGGATTGGGCGGCAAAATATTCATGCCATCTGACGCTAGTTGTTACATTTAGTATGATAGAGTACCAAATCAGCAAAATGCAATGAAAAAGCGCAGTAGCAAATTGCCACTGCGCAACAAAATCAATATTTCAGTCGTTATAAAAGAACAGTTGTATGAACTCGGATACTTACAACACCTGTGTCTTTGGCTCGCAGGTGAGATACATACCCAGTTTCTTGAAAATCTTCTCATCAATACTGCTAAGCATGACGGAAGAGTGCACATCCAGGCCCTTGAGATTAGGCAACTGTTCCAATGCTGCCTTGGCGTTTGCATCGCTGTTGGCGCTGATGGAAAGAGCTACCAGCACTTCGTCGCTGTGAAGACGAGGATTCTTGCTGCCAAGATAATCTTTCTTCAACTGGGTGATTGGCTGTAATGCCTCCGGAGAAATCAGCATAGTCTCGTGAGGAATGCCGGCTAACTCCTTTAATACATTTAACAGAACTGCAGCAGATGGTCCCAGCAAATCGGAAGTCTTACCGTCAATAATAGTTCCGTTATCCAGTTCAACTGCAACAGCAGGGGCGTGGGTTTGCTGTTCCACATCCATAGCGAAGGTGGCAACCTTGCGGTCTGATGGAGAGATGCCCGCCTGCTTCATCAACAATTCAATCTTATAGAGGGCTTCTTTGGAGCCTTTACCTGTCTTAATATTGCAAAGTTCTGTGTAATAACGACGAATGACCTCGGCCTTGCCGGCTTCCTGGCATACTTCATCATCACAAATGCAGTTGCCTACCATGTTCACACCCATATCGGTAGGAGACATATAGTCGCAATGACCGTAAATACGCTCAAACATAGCCTTGAGCACAGGATAAATCTCTACATCACGGTTGTAATTAATGGTGGTCTCGCCATATGCTTCCAGATGGAACGGGTCAATCATATTCACGTCGTTCAAATCTGCAGTAGCAGCCTCATAAGCAATATTCACCGGATGCTTCAGAGGCAAATTCCACACAGGGAAAGTCTCAAACTTGGCATATCCGGCAGAGATTCCCCGCTTGTGCTCATGATAGAGCTGTGACAGACAGGTAGCCATCTTGCCGCTTCCCGGTCCGGGGGCAGTTACCACAACCAGAGGCCGCGTGGTCTCAATATAATCATTCTTGCCGTATCCGTCATCACTGACGATATGCTCAATGTTGCTGGGATATCCGTCAATTTTATACAAGACATAGGAAGGAATTCCAAGGTCGTCCAGACGGCGACGGAATTCGTCGGCTGCCGTTTCTCCTGTATATTGTGTGATGGCAACGCTTCCCACATATAATCCGAAACTGCGAAAAACATCTATGAGGCGCAGTGCGTCTTCGTCGTAAGTAATGCCCAAGTCCCCCCTCATTTTGTTGGAGGCAATGGCGCCGGCGGAAATAGCGATTACAATTTCTGCTTGTTCCTTCAATTGCAACAACATACGAAGCTTAGAATCGGGCATAAATCCCGGTAGAACTCTTGATGCGTGATAGTCATCGTAGAGCTTTCCGCCAAATTCCAGATATAATTTATCACCAAATCGGTCAATGCGTTCTTTGATGTGTTCTGACTGCATATGGAGATATTTGTCATTGTCAAATCCGATTTTCATAACAATTCTGTTGTCCTTTCCTTTCGTTTTCAAAAACAAAGTATAACATACAATTTGAAAAAAATGTATATCATTTGTCTGGAAATGTTGAAAAAAATAAGGTAATTGATTATAATCATTTCGTTAAAAAACAAACGAACTCTCGCGTTTGCGAGAACTCACGAAAGGGAGTTAGGAGGAAAAAATGTTAGAAAAAATGTTCAAACTCAGTGAGAACAATACCACTGTCAAGACAGAAGTTATCGGTGGTCTCACAACATTCATGACCATGGCATATATCCTGGCTGTGAATCCGTCTATTCTTTCCGCGTCCGGAATGAACCCAAGCGCTATCGTGATGGCAACAGCGTTGGCTGCATTTATCGGTACTTTGTGTATGGCGCTTATGGCTAATTATCCATTTGCATTAGCTCCGGGTCTTGGATTGAATGCCTACTTTGCATACACCGTTTGTGGTGCAATGGGTTACTCTTGGAAGTTTGCTTTGTTGGCAGTATTTGTGGAAGGTATTATCTTTATCATTCTTTCACTTACCAATGTTCGCGAGGCTATTTTCAATGCCATTCCAATGCAGTTGAAGAAGGGTGTATCTGTAGGTATCGGTCTTTTTGTTGCATTTATCGGTTTGCAGAATGGTTATCTTGTTGCTTCAAGCGAGGCTACAAAGGTTACTGTTGTTAACTTCAGAGATACGATTCACACAACAGGTATCTGTGCAATCCTTTGCTTCGTTGGCGTTATCCTGATTGCAGTTCTCCATCATAAGAACGTAAAGGGAAGCTTCCTTATTGGCATCTTCGCAACATGGATTTTGGGTATTATCTGCCAGCTTACAGGTATCTACACTGTTGATGTTGAGGCAGGCTTTTATTCTTTGATTCCATCTCAAATTGTCAGCGTGGATTTCAGCTCATTAGGTGAGACTTTTGGTGCATGCTTTAGCAGTGCAGCAACCGGTGGCATTAAGGTCTTGGATATGATTGTTATTGTCTTTGCATTCTTGTTCGTTGATATGTTTGATACCATCGGAACTCTGATTGGTGTCGCTAACAAGGCAGATATGCTGGATGAGGATGGTAAGCTTCCAAAGATTAAGCAGGCACTTTTGGCAGACGCTGTTGCAACATCTGCAGGTGCTGTTCTCGGAACATCAACAACAACAACTTTCGTAGAAAGTTCCTCAGGTGTATCCGAGGGAGCAAGAACAGGTTTGGCTTCTGTTGTAACAGGCTTCTTGTTCTTACTTGCTATTTTCTTCGCACCATTGTTTACAACCATTCCTGGATTTGCAACTGCTCCGGCATTGATTTATGTTGGTTTCCTTATGATTACAGCAGTTGTAGACATTGATTTCTCAGATGTAACAGAGGCAGTTCCTGCATTCCTTTGCTTGTTGGCAATGCCGCTGATGTACAGCATCTCTGAGGGTATCTCTGTTGGTGTTATCTCATACGTTGTTATCAATGTATGTGCAGGAAAGGCTAAGAAGGTTCATCCACTGATGTATATCTTGGCTGTTCTGTTTGTTTTGAAGTACATCTTCCTATAAGATATTACTAAGATAATAAGAAAACAGGTTCAAGGGTTTGTCTTGAACCTGTTTTTTTGATATAATGCCTTTATTGTTAGAAGAGGGAGAGTCAAATTGTGGCAAAAGATTATATTCGATGGGACAAACTAGACAACACGGCCAATCTCTTTCCTGTTATTGCAGGGGAGAGCATGACCAATACCTATCGTATTAGCTGTGTGTTAAACGAAGAAGTTCAGCAGGAACTATTGCAGGAGGCCTTGGATATTGTAACGCCCAAAATTCCGGGATTTAATCTGCGGCTTCGCAAGGGTATCTTTTGGTATTATTTTGAGGAGAATGGTAAGAAGGCACCTAGGGTGCGGGAGGAATACACCTATCCTTGCCGCTTGATTCATCAGAGCAAGAATAACAGTTATATGTTTCGGGTTTCCTATTTTAAAAACAGGATTAACCTGGAAGTGTTCCATGTGCTGACAGATGGCATGGGAGGAATCTCATTTTTGCGGGAACTGACATATCAGTATTTGCGTCTGGCACATCCACAGCTTCGGGAAAAATTGGGAGACAAGCTCAGCGCTGATACCTCATTAAATCGAGAAGATTCCTTTAAGAAGAATTACAAGAAGAAATCGGAGAGTGTGTACCGGTCCAAGCGAGCGTTCCTCATTAAGGGGGAGAAACTGGAGTATGACGGCTTTGGAGTGGTTCATGGTTATTTGCCGATTCCCCAGTTGAAGGAAGTGTGCAAAAAATACAATTGCAGTATCAATGAGTATTTGGTGTCTACCTTTATTTGGGCTACCTATCAGGAAAACTATAGACATATTACTCCCAAGCGCCCCATTCGTGTGGCAGTTCCTGTGAATCTTCGTCCGTATTTTGATTCCATCACCACTAAGAATTTCTTTGTGATGGTATCTGCTGAATTTGTGCCGGAGAAAGAAGAGTACAGTTTTGAGGAGATTTGTCAGATTACCCATGATTGCCTGCGGCAGCAAATCAACAAAGAGCATTTAGAGAAGATTTTTTCTTATAATGTGTCCAATGAACAATTATTTATTGCCAGAGCAGTGCCCCTCTTTTTAAAGAATATTGCTATGCGTCTGGTGTACACGCAGTCAGCGCTGGCCAATACCACAACGGTGACTAACATTGGAAACATTAAGGTAGAAGCGGAGTATGAGCCTTACATTAAGATGTTTCATTCCTTCTTGTCCTTTTCCAAAGGACAGAATCTGAAGGCCACCATTACATCCTACAAGGATACCTTAGTGTATACCTACACCTCTGCATGGACAGACGTTTCTATTCAACGGCGGGTGTTCCGTCAGATTGCATCAGACGGTGTGGATGTTAAGATTGAAACAAATGGAGTATATTATGAGTAAATGTCGTTATTGCGGAATAGAAGTTTTAGATGACACGGAGCACTGCCCCTTGTGTCAGGGGGTGCTGGAACAGAGTGGGGAGAGGGTATCTACCTATCCCAATGCCGTGGCGGAACGTAAGAAAAAGCATTTTGTTTTTCGCCTGATATTATTTTTGAGTGTTGTGGCAGGTATGATATGTTTTGTGGTTAATCGCTATGCTACGCCCCAATCCAATTGGAGTATCATCGTAATTGCCAGCTTGGTGTACGCATTATGGATGGTGTACATTATTTTGAAAGATAATGCGGGTTATCGAGTGCGCATTCTATCAGGAGTTGCAGGTGGAGTGGTTTTGATTATTCTTCTGGATGCACTTACAGGATTTGGCGGATGGTCCATCAATTATGTGTTCCCATTTGCCATCATTCTTGTGGATGTGGCGTTGGTGATTCTCATGCTGATCAATCGTCGAAATTGGCAAAGTTATCTGATTTTGCAGTTTTTTATGATTCTTGTGGGTGTTGTGCCAATCATTTTGTGCAAAAAGGGTATTGTCACCACCGATATCCTGGCGAATATCGTTTTCCTGGTGACACTGATTCTATTTCTTGGTTCTGTCATCTTGGGAGGCAAGACCGCGAAAAACGAATTGGTTCGAAGATTTCATATTTAGTGATATAAGAACTGAATAAAGAAAGCGTCTCACACCATATTGTCGGCGAAGTTGCCGATAACAGGTGCGGGACGCTTTTTTGATATGCTTATTTGTACAGGTGATTCAATGGTGCAAATTGTGGAAGCCCGTCTTTATATTCTACCTTTGGCTCGCCTGCAATCAATGGACGGAGATAGGTTAGCATCTCTTCTGTCACATAGTTGCCGGCCTGGTTGATATAAGAGCGAGGGACATTTTTCACCTGGTTGGCGATTTCTGCTATATTTGCGGTGTCATAAGTGACTGTATAAGGTGTATTTGCGGTGCGCTGAATCACGGACATGTGGCCTGTTACACACTGCATGGCTTTTTTTACAGCTATCTTTCCCAGCTCGGCAGATTCGGCTAAATCCGTTGCGGAGGATAGGTGGGCCGCACAACGCTGTGGCAGATTGATTTCAATGGAGCGCACTTTAATGCCGAGACGATCTGCAATCAAATATTCTAAGGCTTTTCCGGCACCGCTGAGCTGGCTGTGTCCAAATGAGTCTGTAGTGGCGGTGGAAGCGCTGATGTATTCATTGTTCTCGTCACGAATGCCCTCTGAGATGGCGATCAACACATTCTTTTTACTCTTTAGTACAGAAGTCACATCTGCCACGAACTGATTTCTGTCAAAGGCCACTTCGGGAAGATAAATCAAATCTACACCGAGACCATAGGAGGTGGAGGCGAGAGCGGTAGCGGCAGTGAGCCATCCGGCATCTCTACCCATAATTTCTGCGATGGTAACACTTGGCACTGGGTAAATAGAGGTGTCGTAGGCAATTTCTGACATTGTGCAGGCGATATACTTGGCTGCGGAACCGAATCCGGGCGTGTGATCCGTGTGACATAAATCGTTATCTATGGTTTTCGGCACTCCCATAATGGATACCTTCTTTCCGTGGGATTGGGCGTAAGCAGAGAGCTGTAGCACCGTGTCCATAGAGTCATTTCCACCGATATAGTAAAATCCTGTAATTTCTTTTTCCTCAAAAAAAGTAAAAATCTGCTCGTAGACCTGGGGCTTTTCCTCAGCCGAAGGCATTTTGAAACGGCAAGAACCTAAATACATAGCCGGGGTAATTTTAAGTGTGTCGAGGAAGTGTGGGTCCTCTTCAACTTTTTCTGTTAAATTAATCAAGTCATTATTTAAAACGCCCATAATACCGTGGAGAGATCCATAAACGGTGTCGTAGGCCTTTGCAGTGATACTTTCTTCAATAACACCTGCAAGACTGGCATTAATGGCTACCGTGGGACCTCCCGATTGAGCGATAATGCAATTCTTCATATTATAATATCCTTCCTTAACATGCAGTTTTTCATATGCGCCGCTGACTATCATACTGAAAAGAAAGATGGATTTCAAGGTGTACCAATAATGGTACGTGTATCAATGTAGAATAAACCTATCACAAAACAGGAGGATAAAAGAATGACAGAGAAGCAAAGAATTGATAGGGAGATGATTGTTGTGTGTGCTATTATTGGGATGGTTTCTGCGTTAGGTATCATATTTGGCGTGTTGATGTTTTTTGGATGGGATGTTACGGAGTGTAACAGCACTTTATTAGTATCGATTTTTTTCGCATTAGCTGGCAGTATTTGGGGTATACTTCTGTGTAGAAACTGTTGACGAGAACACCATTGTTTCCTATAATTTTCATTGAAGCAATCACACATTGCTTCCCAATTTTTGGAAGCGAGGGATAACATTATGTTTACAATACGAAAGAAATTAATGGGTACTTTTGCAGCGATTGCAGTGCTTGTGATGACATTGCCAATGCAATTACAGGCTGCGGGGACTACAACCATTCGTGTCAGTGACAGCGGTCCGACGGTGGGTGACGGGGTTTCAGTCAATGTCATCGCGTCAGAATCCGACAGTGTCAGTGTGAAATATAATCCGGAAGTATTGCAGTTGACGGGTAGCTCTGTGGAGTATACAACAGAGGGGAACACCATTACATTTCAAGGCGCAGATGCCACATTTCAGTTTCAGGCGGTGGAATCGGGTAAGTCATCCATTATTGTGTCGGGAACAAATGTGACAGGGAGCAGTACCTCGATTCAAGTGGCGGATGGAAGTGCAAACGCTACAGAATCGACACAGACAGCAAACGACACAACCAATACAGCTGAGGGACAGTTTACGGTAGACGGGACAGACTATGTGGTGTCAGAACGTTTTGCAGATGAGGAGATACCCGCAGGATTTGAGAAGACAAGGGTAACCATTGATGGTTACGGATATAAAGCATTGACAAATGGAGACCTTACTCTGATTTATTTGAAGCCGGCATCGGACGTTTCGAGCAAGGGTGTTTTCTATTTATATAACGCAGATTCAAATGAGGTGAGCAGTTTCGCAATGCTGGGAGAGGGCGAGCATTATATTTTACTCACCACACCGGAGAAACTGCTATTTGACGGGATGGAACAGACAGAGATTAAAGTGTCTGACCGCAATGTAACAGTCTATTCCTTTGGGGGAGGCCAAGAGTTCTATTTTGCCTATGGAACTAATCCGCAAGGCGAGAGTGGCTGGTATCAGTATGATATTACAGATGGCTCTCTGCAAAGAGTAAATCAGCAGTTGCTGGGGGCGGTTTCTACAGGAGATGAAGCCACACAGGCTATTGAAGACAAGGATGCGTATTACGATAAGTGGTCAAAGCAGCGTTATTTGTTGGCGGGTCTTCTTTTTGTCATTGTGGTTCTTCTGGTACTGGTGGTGAATCTGTTTCTGTCCAGAAAGAGGGATCATGATGATGATTGGGAGGAAGAGTATGATGAGGATGAGGATACTCAGATTCCAAGTCCCTCGACAGAGACTATAGTACCAGAGGCTACTGTGGATGAAGCAGATACTGATATGATGCAGGATGAAAAGGAACAGATCGTATATAAGGATATCAAGGGAACAGAGGCTTTTCGCAGTAGTAAGGAAACACGCCACAAATCCAACGCAGAGGATCAGATTGATATTTTAGATTTGAATGACTTATAGAATCGGAGGCTAGTATATGAAGTTGACAAACCAGGCACAGAAAGCCTTGGAGGATGGAAAGAGACTGTCCAAAAGACTGAATCAGAATTATACAGGTACAGAACATCTTCTGGTTGGTCTTGTTCGCCAAAAGGATAGTATGGCATCTAAGTTGCTCGCCGGTGTTGGGGTGAGTGAACAAGGAGTCGTTGGTCTTATAGAAGAGTTGATTGCTCCGGAGAACGGAGTGGCTATCATGGAGAGAGATGGCAATACTCCCCGCTTGGAACAGGTGCTGATGCAGGCCGAACAGGAGGCGGCTTCCTGCGGTATGCAGGAAGTGGGAACAGAGCATTTGTTGTTGGCGATGCTTCGCTGCCAGGATGCTGCAGGAGCCCGGATTTTAGCGTCTTTGGGAGTGGATCCACAGAAACTTTTCCCGGAGATTATTTCCGCTATGGGAAAGGAAGGAATTACATATAGAGAAGAGAATGCTGCCAGACGCAAGAAACGGGGCGGGAGCGATACGGCAACTCTGGAGCAATACGCAAGGGATTTGACACAGATGGCTCGGGAGGGCAAGTTAGATCCGGTGATAGGCCGCGAAGATGAGATTAGACGAGTGATTCAGATTTTAAGCCGTCGCGGCAAGAATAATCCATGTCTCATTGGTGAACCCGGGGTGGGCAAAACTGCCATCGTAGAGGGGTTGGCCCAACGTATTGAATCGGGGATGGTGCCGGATTCCGTGCGAGGTAAGAGAGTCATGTCGCTGGATCTCTCCGGTATGGTAGCCGGTTCAAAGTATCGAGGCGAATTTGAAGAGCGTATCAAGCGTGTGCTGGCAGAAGTAATGCGAGCGGGCAATATTCTTTTGTTTATTGATGAGATGCACACTATTATCGGTGCAGGTGGTGCTGAGGGAGCCATAGATGCTTCCAATATCTTAAAGCCGGCTATGGCAAGAGGCGAGATACAGGTCATTGGTGCTACTACCATCGGCGAGTATCGCAAGTATGTGGAGAAGGATGCAGCGTTAGAGAGACGTTTCCAACCGATTACTGTGGAGGAGCCTACAACCAGGGAGGCTGTTGATATTTTACAGGGGATTAAGCATCAGTATGAAGAACATCATGGAGTGACGATTTCTGATGAAGCTGTGGAGTCTGCAGTGGCATTGGCAGAGCGCTATATCTCGGATCGTTTTCTGCCGGATAAAGCCATTGATTTGATGGATGAAGCGGCAGCCAATCTGCGTCTTATGGCAGTTAAGGCGCCGGAGCAGGTGTATGAACTGGAACAACAGGGGAAGGATTTGGCTGTCAAGGTTGAAACCTGTCTGATGCAAGGCGATGTGGCTGGGGCGGCAGAGGCCAGAAAGGAACAGGAGGCAGTGGAGAAGAAATTATCTTCTCTTCGCAAACGTTTTGAGAAAAATAAGTCTACCAAGACATTGACACTGACAGAGGAAGACATCGCCCGGGTAGTATCTGTTTGGACTAAGATTCCTGTGTCTAAGTTAAACGAGAAAGAGGCTGTACGTCTTCGCAATCTGGAAAAGACTTTGCACAAGCGTGTTGTGGGTCAAGAGGAAGCGGTGAATGCTGTTTCAAGAGCAGTGCGTCGTGGACGTGTGGGCTTGAAGGAGGCGGATCGTCCTATCGGTTCTTTCCTGTTCTTAGGACCTACCGGTGTAGGAAAGACCGAGATTTCCAAGGCATTGGCTGAGGCTGTGTTTGGAGATGAAAAGGCTATGATTCGCGTGGATATGACGGAGTATATGGAGAAGCACAGTGTATCCAAAATGATTGGTTCTCCTCCGGGTTATGTGGGACATGAAGAAGGTGGCCAGCTCAGTGAGAAGGTGCGTCGCAATCCATATTCTGTTGTTCTCTTTGATGAAATCGAAAAGGCCCATCAGGATGTGTTCAACATTCTGTTACAGGTGTTGGATGACGGACATATCACAGACTCACAGGGACGTAAGGTGAGCTTCAAGAACACGATTATTATTATGACTTCCAATGCAGGTGCGCAGGCGATTGTGGAACCAAAGAAGTTGGGATTTGCCTCAGTGGATGACGAGAAGAGCAACTACGAATTTATGAAGAATGGTGTCATGGAAGAAGTGAAGCGTCTTTTCAAGCCGGAATTTCTCAACCGTATCGATGAGACCATTGTATTCCGGTCTCTGAATAAGGATGATATGAAGCAGATTGTTACCATTTTGTGTAATTCTTTGGCGCAGCGGTGTCAGGAACGGCTGGATATCACATTGACAATTCGGGATGCGGTAAAGAAGCATATTGTGGAGAAGGCATACGAACCCAAGTATGGTGCGAGACCTCTTCGTCGTAAGATACAGACAGACATTGAGGATGCATTGGCGGAGAAGATTCTATCAGGCGAGATTTCCAAAGGAGATGCTGTTGTTGTCACAATGAAAAAGGGATGCATTGTATTTGAAAATCACTAGATATTTTGTTCTTTCTATTATATAATACAACTATCTAGATAAGACAGATGCGGCGGGCATTTGTGAGAGCGCAGGAGGAGAAAGAAATGGCTGTAATTAGCGAATTGATTCGTTTGGAGTCAGACGGTACCGTGAGTTTTGGGGATTATAGTTTGGATGTAAAATCTAAGCTTGACAATGTGAAGCATCAGGGTGATATCTATAAGGTGAAGACCTTTAAGGAAATTACGAAGTTGGAGCGCAATGGTATGTTTGTCTATGAATCCGTGCCGGGAACGGCAGTGGAGCATTTGGATGCCACAGAGAATGGGGTATCTTTTACGGTAGAGGGTTTGGAAGATGCACAGATAACATTGGAACTTCAGCCGGAGACAGAGTATGACATCACTGTAGATGGCATTGACGCAGGCACTATGAAGACGAATTTGGGTGGTAAGCTTAGTCTCAGCGTAGAATTGGAAGCAGGTAGTGCAATTCCTGTGGTGGTATCGAAGCAGTAAGTAGTTTTTCAGATTAGAATATCTGATTTGATGTATGAGGTCAGACCTGTGGGTCTGACCTTGTTGTTTCAATAAGAGGAGTTTGTGATGGCTAAGGGAAAAGGAAGCATATTTTTTTGTCAGGAATGTGGTTATGAGTCCAGCAAGTGGTCAGGACAATGTCCGGCTTGTAAACAATGGAATACTTTTGTTGAGGAAAAGATAGACAAAAAGACATCGGTGAGCCGCAAGGAGATTGCTGCGGCAAAGCCAACCCGACTGGATGAGATTAGCATCGCGGATGAAAAGCGTATTTTCACGGAGATTGGAGAGTTGGATCGAGTACTGGGTGGTGGCATTGTGCCGGGCTCTCTGATTCTTGTGGGAGGTGACCCGGGAATCGGTAAGTCCACATTGTTGCTACAGACTTGTCAAAAATTATGTGGACAGAAGATTTCTGTTCTATATATTTCCGGTGAGGAATCGTTGCAACAAATTAAAATACGTGCAGACCGCATCGGGCAATTTACACCGGAATTGGAACTTTTGTGTGAGACTAATTTAGAGGTGGTTCGGGGTGTGATTTCGGAGCGCCACCCCAAGGTGGTTGTCATTGACTCTATTCAGACAATGTTTGATGAAAGTGTGGCATCAGCTCCGGGAAGTGTTTCACAGGTTCGCGAGGCCACCGGAGTGTTGATGCGACTGGCCAAGGAACAGGGAATTGCCATTTTTGTGGTGGGACATGTAACCAAGGAGGGAGTAGTTGCCGGTCCCAGAGTGTTGGAGCATATGGTGGACACGGTTTTGTACTTTGAGGGTGATCGCCATGCCACTTACCGCATATTGCGGGGAGTGAAGAATCGTTTTGGATCAACAAATGAGATCGGTGTGTTTGAAATGCGCCAAAGCGGTTTGACAGAGGTGAAGAACCCATCAGAGTATATGCTCGAGGGCAAGCCAAAGGGGGCTTCGGGCTCTATTGTGGCCTGTTCCATGGAAGGCACCAGACCAATGCTGGTAGAGATTCAGGCTCTGGTATGCCACAGTGCATTTGGGATGCCCCGAAGAACGGCGGCAGGGACTGACTATAACCGGGTGAATCTTTTAATGGCTGTGTTAGAGAAGGCAGTGGGAGTCCGTCTGTCGGATCAGGATGCCTACATCAATATTGCGGGTGGGATTCGCATTAATGAACCTGCTATTGATTTGGGATTGGTGTTGGCGATTGTTTCCAGCTACAAAAACAAGCCCATTGATGAGAGTGTGATATGTTTTGGTGAAGTGGGACTCAGCGGTGAGGTTCGTGGTGTCAATATGGCAGAGCAAAGAATTATGGAGGCCAAGAAGTTAGGGTTTGCCACTTGTATTCTTCCAAAAGTGTGTCTAAAAGGCATACAAAATATAAAAGATATTCGGTTGCTGGGTGTTGAGAATGTCCGAGAAGCCTTGGATTTGCTGTGATTTCTTAAATTATCTAAATTATCTGATAAATGGTTATAAATTGTCGAATCGTGGCACTTTAAGAAAATGACGATTTTCTATTGACTATTCCAACAGGGAAGTGATACTATGGCATAGCTGACCGAGAGGAAAGCAAAACGAGTTCAAAAGAACTTGAAATTAATAAAAAAAGTTGTTGACACACTCATGAATAAATGATATTATATCAGAGTTGCGGTTAGCAACAGAACCTTGATAACTGAACAGTGAAACAACCTTGAAAGATTCGAGAAAAATAATCTCGAAAAGGAATTTTGACAAGTGCTTGCACGATGGCAAATATTCCTTG
>JAQXIY010000039.1 GCA_029008035.1 Lachnospiraceae bacterium | reverse complement strand
TGCCATTGCAGGACTTATTGCAACTGGAATCACAACCTTTGACGATCCAAATTGCGTAGTTATCTCATATCCAAGCTTTTACGAGACACTTAGTAATATATGCCATTAAAAAACAAGGACAACATAACGTTGTCCTTGTTTTTGATTATCGCTACTTATTCTTTTCTTCTTCCGGAAGCTCCTTGCGGATTTCCTTTGTACGAATTTCCTCACAAATCTGATTGATAAATTCACCGATAGGTTTTGTTCCCTCATTACCAACAAATCTGCTTCGAACAGAAACGGTGCCGTCTTCCTGCTCCTTCTGTCCTACTACCAACATATATGGCACCTTTGCCAGCCATGTCTCACGAATCTTAAATCCAATCTTCTCAGCACGACTGTCCACAGTACAGAGAATACCGTTTTTCTTCAGTTCTGCAGCAACCTCGTTGGCATAATCCATATACTTGTCCGAAATCGGCAGGATACGAACCTGCTCCGGACACAGCCAAGTTGGGAATTTGCCGGCGTACTTTTCAATCAGCCATGCCAAGGTTCTCTCATAACATCCCATAGAAGTTCTGTGAATAATGTATGGGCGCACCTTTTCCCCATTCTGATCAATGTAATACATATCAAATTGAGCAGCCAACAGGGCATCCCACTGAATAGTAATCATGGTATCTTCCTTACCATAGACATTCTTGGCATTGATATCCACCTTAGGGCCATAGAAAGCAGCCTCTCCCACATCTTCTGTAAACGGGATCTCCAATTCATTCAGAATATCGCGAATATGTCCCTCAGTCTCTTCCCAAACTTCCGGCTCACCGATGTATTTCTCTCGAGTCTCCGGATCCCACTTAGACAAGTGGTAGGTAACATCCTCTTCTACTCCCAGAGTGGTAAGACAATGTTTTGCTAAGGCAAGACAATTCTTAAACTCCTCCACCATCTGATCCGGACGAACAATCAAATGCCCCTCGGAAATGGTAAACTGACGCACACGTGTCAAGCCATGCATCTCACCGGACTCCTCATTTCTAAACAATGTAGATGTCTCTCCGTAACGAATAGGCAAATCACGATAGGAATGCTGTGTTGCCTTATATACATAATACTGGAATGGACATGTCATTGGGCGAAGGGCCATAACATCCTTATCTTCCTTGTCCCCCAGGACAAACATGCCGTCTGTATAGTGATCCCAATGTCCGGAAATACGATACAAATCGTTCTTTGCCATGAGGGGTGTCTTGGTGCGGACATACCCCCACTCATTATCTTCCAAATCCTCAATCCAACGCTGCATGGTCTGTACCATCTTAGCGCCCTTTGGCATGAGAAGCGGCAGTCCCTGTCCAATCACATCCACAGTAGTAAACAGTTCCATCTCTCTTCCCAACTTATTGTGATCTCTAAGTTTAATATCTTCCAAGTGCTCCAAATATGCATTTAATTCATCCTTCTTGGCAAAGGCTGTTCCATAAATTCTGGTGAGCATCTGGTTCTTCTCGCTTCCTCGCCAGTACGCTCCTGATGAAGACAGTAACTTGAATGCCTTGATACCCTTGGTGCTCATAAGGTGTGGTCCTGCACACAAATCGGTAAAACCATCTCCTTGACGGTAGAATGATATTTCCGCATCCTCCGGCAGATCCTCAATTAACTCTACCTTGTAAGGCTCACCCTTCTCCTTCATAAATGCAATGGCCTCTGCTCGAGGCAGGGTGAACTTTTCTAACTTTGCACCCTCTTTGATAATTTTCTTCATCTCCGCTTCCAGTTTGTCCAAATCCTCTCTGGAAAAAGGTGCACATTCAAAATCATAATAAAAACCTGTGTCAATAGATGGTCCAATGGCCAGTTTTGCCTCCGGGTACAGTCTCTTTACCGCCTCAGCCAATACATGAGATGCGGTGTGGCGCAATGCTGCAAGTCCTTTCTCATCGTTAGCTGTAAGAATGTTGAGTTCACAGTCCTCAGAAATAACAGTACGAAGATCAACAACCTGGCCATTCACCTCGCCTGCACACGCCATACGAGCCAGGCCTTCGCTGATATCAAGTGCAATATCATATACTGACATCTCACCGGCATATTCTTTTGTTGATCCATCTTTTAATGTAATAATCATATCAATTCTCCTTTTCTATCTAGAAATAAAAAATCCCTTGCAAAAAATGCAAGGGACGATAAATCGCGGTTCCACCCTAATTGTCTTATCTCCAATCTGATAAAGACCTCTCTTATGATGATAACGGAATCACCGGACCGGATTAGGGCCACTCAAAGGTAGTTTTCAATTGCTGCTTTGCAAAGGAGCTCTCAGCCACGACTCCTCTCTCTGGATGCCTTTCACAATTTACTCGTCTTCTCAACGTGTTAACCATATAACTCAAATAGTATTCTAACTTGAATTATAAAAAATGTAAATAACGAAATGAAACTTTATTTCTTTCCACAGCACTGCTTGTACTTACGACCGCTGCCACAAGGACAGGGATCGTTTCGTCCAACCTTCACAGTGTTGCGTACGGTATGAAGATTCTTCGCCTCACGATAAAGTTTTTTCTTTGTCTCTGCATCAAAAATCTCGTCCCATTGTGGCAGCTCGTAAAGCCAGTCTGCCTTGGCATCAACCATATTCTTATACAACGCCTCCGGGTTATACTCCAAAGAGACCTTTGTGTCCTCCTCCATGGTATCGATTGGATTCGGTGTCACAAGACTGTCATTAATTCCATCCAAAAACCCCGTCATTGCCATAATATCCAAGTCATACTTATCGGCCAGTTCTTTCACTGTACCGCTCACCTTCTCTGTTGGATTCGTGAGTAACTGCTCATATACGCCCTTTTCCAGCATAAAGTAATTATTCCAAAACTGTTGTAATGCAGACTGGTTCTGACTCTGGTCATAAGCCATATTCTGCCATTGTTCTAATAATGCCATATGTTTTCTCCATTCTTTCGTTTTTTCGCTCCTATTAAGATACCACAGAATATAAAAAAAAGCAAAGTAGTTTTCCGTTGACACAGACCATAACTTCACGCTAAAATCAAGTCAAACAGATAGCAACGAGGTAATTCATATGAAACGATTGAAACAAGTGTTGGCTTTGATAGGAATCGGCATTCTGATACTGCTATACGGTCTTACTTTATTTGCCGCTATTTTGGACAGTACTGCCACATTGCAATATCTCTCCGCAGCCATAGCTGCCACGGTATTAATCCCCATTACATTATGGCTTTTCATCCGAATGACAGAGATTCGCAACAAAAACAAAGAGGAAAAAGAGAACTAAGCCTCTCTTTTTCCTCTTTTCTTTATCTCTTTCTTCTTCTGGCCCAAATCACAATACCTGCCACAATAGAAACAAGCGGCATAAAGATTCCCCACAACAATCCATAGACAAGAATAGCTCTCTGTGAAACTGTTATGGATGAAACAGAATTATCCTTGGCCGGAATTACAACAGCGGCTTCCTGATCATCCCCTGTGGAAACCAATCCACTGACAATCCCCTGGAAAAGCTTTGCATTTCTTCCGGATACCATCTCATTGGCATTCTCCGTAAACATATAGGAAGATCCCAAAACCAATAACTTTCCGCCATTATCATTTGTAATCATCAAACCTAAATCAAAGGGACCGCTTACATCCCCCTCTTCCTTTTGGAAAAGTTTCTCCTGCTCATCCTCTGTTCTATCCTTAGAGAGATTTGCGTAGGACTTAGCGAAGCAATCCTCAGATGTTTTAAGGATGGTTAGGCATGCATCCTCGTCATCCCCCGTATACTCCAAACCAATGGAATATGGTACAAAGACAGATGTTGTTCCGGCCACCTGAGATGATAGTTCCGTATTCTCAACTTGTGGCAAAAGATAAAACTGATTCTGATAATAATATGTCTTATCATTCTCTCCTACCAGGCTCTCCGTTGTGGCAATATCGTTGTTCAGCAAAAACTTCTTGATATTTTTCAACTCCTCAAAATTCTTATAATCCAACGATACATACAATGCTCCTCCCTGATCCAAATATGCCTGCAGTTTATCAACATCATCCTGAGAAAAATCAGATTCCGGTGCTGTGATAAACAATGCCTCACAATCCTTTGGCACAGCATCTTCCTGCAAAAGATTCAAACTGTTTACCGTGATAAATTGCTTGTCAAAAACTTCAGTATATGCTGCAGACAATGATGTCTCATCATGGCCTGTCAACTGATAAACAACGGTTTCTGTCTCAGAGGTTACATACTGCAAGGCCGCCGTCACCTGCCCCTCCAAATCATATCCTGAGGCTACATAGGAATAGGAACTGGCATCCAAAGTATATTCATAGATCTCACTATCCACATAACTATTTTCTTCACTGCCGTAGTCAATCACTTTAAACTTATCTCCACATACCACCACTACGCTGTTTGTGTTCAAGCCTGATTCTGAGTACTTCTCAGCAAATTTGGGATTGGAGGATGGATTGATATACTCTACATCAATGTGTTTTGATGCCGCATCGTATTTAGCCAGAGTTTTATCCACGCTCTTATCTTTTGATTTTTTGTCTACATATACGTATATTGTTATATCTTCTTTTAATTTCTTTAAATATTCTTTCGTTTCATCTGTGATGGAATAAATCTTTTTGGATGTTACATCAAACTCTGTATACTTTGTAGGTATCTTACTCATGCCAAAGTTGCCGGCAATCACAATGGCGACGCATAGCGCAATGGTCCCTACGCTAAATACTGAGGTCGAAATCATTTTCTTGCTGATAGACCATCTTCTCTTTTGTAATGTTTCATATGTGAAAAAGAGAAACAGAAATATAATCGAAATATAATAAACCAAATCAACCAATGGAAATGTACCATTCATAAAGTTTTCCATAGGCTGATATAAGTCATAACAATTCAGGATCTTAGTGATAATATTTCCGGTTGAACCACCTATACTGGTCAGGGAAGACATCATGTATCCAAGGAATATCAGCACAAAAGAAATCACAGCAGAGATCACCTGACTCTCTGTCAGTGATGATGCAAACATACCGATAGCAATACAGCTCAGTCCATAAAGCCAGAATCCCAGAATTGCTGTATAAGTCTCCAGCAAGGCCACCTCACCAAAAACATGCAATACCAGAGGTGATACACAAATAACTCCTATACAAATGGTGTACACAGCAGCCAAAGCCATATATTTACCCAGGACAATCTTCCCCATAGAGACAGGCGAGGTAAAGAGCAGTTGGTCTGTCTTGGCATGCTTTTCCTCCGCCAGCACCCTCATGGTCAAAATAGGTACCGTAATCATAAACATAAAGGAAATAGCGGACAGAGAATAAGATACATAGGGGTAACCATAGGACAAATTATATACAAAGAAATAGAGGCCATACAGTCCTAATGTCACTCCGATAAACAGCCACCCTATTACATTATGAAATAAAGATTTAATTTCACGTTTAAATATTGCTAGCATTTTTCTTCCTCCTCACTGGTCAATTCCACAAACAGTTCTTCCAAAGACTGTCCTTGTTCTGATAGGTGTTCCATAGAATCACCATATACCAGCTTACCCTCCGAGATAATGTAGACGTAATCACAAACAGCCGCAATCTCAGAAAGAATATGTGAACTTAAGATTACCGTGTGGTCTTTTCCCAACTCCCGTATAAATTCTCGCATTTCAATCATCTGCACCGGATCTAAGCCAGCAGAAGGTTCATCGAGAATGATAATAGGGGGATATCCCAAAATCGCCTGAGCGAATCCCACACGCTGGCGATATCCCTTAGAAAGATTTCGAATCAGTCGCCCCTCCATATCTTCCGTCTTGGTTCGCTCCATCACTTCATAGACAGCCTCTTGACGCTTATCCTTCTCAACGCCTTTCAGTTCAGCGCAAAACATTAGATACTCATAAACCGTCATATCTCCGTACAACGGTGGAACTTCCGGCAGATAACCGATCTGCTGTTTTACCTTCTTAGACTCTTTAAAAATATCATAGCCGCAAATAGATATCTTGCCATCGGATGCTGCAAGATATCCTGTTAAAATGTTCATTGTGGTAGATTTTCCTGCACCATTTTTCCCCAACAGTCCGTAGATTTTCCCCGGCTCAATGGTTAGCGACAAGTGATCTACCGCTGTCACATCTCCATACGTTTTTACAAGATTTTCTATCTTTATCATTTCTAACCTCCTGCTTTGATGTATCTGCTCAACAAAATTGCCTTTGCACACCAGTACCAATTTTAGCCATAATATATGCATCTTTTATGTGTAAATTGTGTCTATTGTGTGAAAACAAGTCACAAAGAAAAAGAAGGTCACAGGGACCTTCTTTTGTGTCATCGTCATATACATTAGCGATAAATAATATCGTCTCTGCTTGGTCCATTGGATACCATTGTAATTGGGAAGCCAATCTCCTTTTCCACAAATTCGATATAATTTCTGCAGTTCTCCGGCAAATCCTCATACTTCTTAATACCACGGATATCACATTTCCATCCGGGAAGTGTCTTAAGTACCGGCTTAGCCTTCTCCAACTTGGAAGTCACAGGGAAATCTGTTGTAACTTCACCGTCAATCTCATATCCCACGCAAACCGGAATTTCATCCAAATATCCCAAAACATCCAGAACCGTAAAAGCCACATCTGTGGTTCCCTGAAGGCGGCAACCATACTTGCTGGCAACACAGTCAAACCATCCCATTCTACGAGGACGTCCTGTGGTGGCACCAAACTCACCACCATCTCCACCTCGTCTGCGAAGTTCATCAGCTTCTTCTCCAAAAATCTCACTGACAAAGGCTCCTGCGCCTACAGCGGAGGAATATGCCTTACATACTGTAATAACCTGCTCAATGGACTTGGCCGGAAGACCTGCTCCAATAGCACCATAGGATGCCAAGGTGGAGGAGGATGTCACCATTGGATAAATTCCGTGATCCGGATCTTTTAATGTACCCAACTGTCCTTCCAAGAGAATTGTTTTATTATCCTTTAACGCCTGCCACAGATATGCGGAAACATCGCAAACATACGGAGCCACCATATCTCTGTAACTGTGTAATGTATCAAGCAGCTCATCCGGATCAAGCAATGGCTTGTGATACAAGTGCTCCAGTAATACATTCTTTGTCTCACAGGTGCGAACCACCTTTTCCTTGAGTAAATCCTCATCAAACAGCTCACTGACCTGATAACCAATCTTAGCATATTTGTCTGAGTAAAATGGAGCAATTCCTGACTTGGTGGAACCAAAGGAAGCTTTTCCCAAACGCTCTTCCTCATACTGGTCAAAGAGAATGTGATATGGCATCACAATCTGAGCCCTGTCAGAGACGAGAATCTTTGGTGTGGGAACCCCCTTATCTGTAATGGACTTAATCTCCTCAAATAAAATAGGAATATTAAGCGCCACACCATTGCCAATAACGCTGGTTGTATGATCGTAAAAAACGCCGGAAGGCAATGTATGTAGTGCGAACTTACCATAGTTATTCACAATGGTATGTCCTGCATTTGCTCCTCCCTGAAAGCGTACGATAATGTCGGCATCTTTAGCCAGCATATCTGTAATCTTTCCTTTTCCCTCGTCGCCCCAGTTAGCGCCAACAACAGCTTTTACCATGATGTGTTATCCTCCTAAAATTATATATCTAACTTCTTTGTGCAAGTGATAGCCAACGCCCCCGGTCCAATGTGAGTAGAAACCACAAGGGATAATGGATCCACAAAAATATCATGATTGGGCCATCGCTGCAAAGCTTCTTCCTTAAACTTGAGAATCTCCTCTTCATTCTGCGTATGAGCCATGGCAATAATGGTATTTTCTCCTGTGGGATCATTCCATTCTTCCGCCATATCCTTGGCAATGGCATCCATCATAATTTGTTTCGCCTGCTTAATGGTACGGGCCTTGGCAAAACTGTCAAGCTTCTCACCCCGAATCTGTAATACAGGCTTAATCTTAAGCATAGAGCCAATGGCTGCCGCCGCCGGTGTCACACGACCGCCCTTCTTTAAATATTCCAACGTGTCAACCATAATGTAGATGGTAGAATCAAATTTGGTCTTCTCCAAGATGTCTTTAATCTCCGCAGCACTCTTACCTGCGTCTGCCAATCGCTTGGCATCGTATACAGAAATCTTCATGGTAACAGAAATGCGCTGGTTATTCACAACCTGTACTCTGCCATCATAATCCTCAGCCATCATCATCGCAGTATTGCAGGAACCACTAAGGCCACTGGACAAAGGAATATATACCACTTCATCATATTCCTCCAAAAGGCTTTCCCAGCGGTCAATCAAATCCCCTACAACCGGCATAGAAGTCTTCATGTCCGCTCCTGATGCCTGTTTCTCGAAGAATTCCTCCACTGTCAAATCTACACCTTCGTAAAAAATCTCATCATCGATATAGAAAGGGGTCGGAAGCACATACAGTCCCTTCTCCTTAGCTTCTTCCTGACTGATACCACTATTACTATCTGTTAAAATTGCAACTCTACTCATAGAATCCTCACTTTGTTCTTCATGAATTTTTCACATGTCCACACACGAGAATTATATTATCATATATTCCCTTTCGTGGCAACAAAATCGCCATATTTTTACCTTGAAAACCCTCAAAACAAAAAGAGAACGGTGCCTTCATATCAAGACACCGTTTCTCATTATTGATAATATTTTACATCATTCCCATACCGGGTGCAGCGGGCATTTCAGGAGCCGGCTCCTTGATGTCAGCCACAACAGATTCTGTGGTAAGAAGTGTAGATGCAACAGAGGTTGCATTTTGCAATGCGCTACGAGTAACTTTAACAGGATCCAGAATACCTGTAGCTACCATATCAACATATTCCTCGTTATATGCATCAAAACCAATCCCCGGTTCTGACTCTTTTACGTGGTTGATAATAACAGGACCTTCCAGTCCGGCATTGGCAGAAATATAGAACAATGGTGCTTCCAAAGCCTTCAAAATAACTCTGGCACCGGTCTTCTCATCGCCGTCCAAGGTGTCTGCCAACTTGGCAACTTCCTTCGATGCATGGATATATGCAGAACCGCCACCTGCAATAATACCTTCCTCAACGGCTGCTCTTGTAGCGTTTAACGCATCCTCCATGCGAAGTTTGCTCTCCTTCATCTCTGTCTCTGTAGCCGCTCCAACGCGAATAACAGCAACACCACCGGCAAGTTTAGCAAGACGTTCCTGCAACTTCTCCTTGTCAAATTCAGAAGTTGTCTCCTCAATTTGGCCGCGAATCTGTGCTACTCTTGCATCGATGGCTGCCTTGTCGCCCTCACCATCAACAATAACGGTATTTTCCTTCTGAACCTTAACGGATTTTGCACGGCCCAGCTGATCCAAAGTTGTATCTTTCAATTCCAGACCAACTTCCTCGGAAATCACCTGACCACCTGTAAGGATTGCAATATCCTGAAGCATTTCTTTTCTGCGATCACCATAGCCCGGAGCTTTTACAGCGACCACATTAAATGTGCCGCGGAGTTTGTTCAAAATCAATGTGGTAAGAGCCTCACCCTCAACATCCTCAGCAATAATAAGCAAGCGGGAACCGGACTGAACAATCTGCTCTAATACAGGCAGAATCTCCTGAATATTGCTGATCTTCTTGTCGGTAATCAGGATATATGGATCATCCAAAACGGCTTCCATCTTATCCATATCTGTTGCCATATAAGCGGAAATGTATCCTCTGTCAAACTGCATACCTTCAACCAAATCAAGCTCTGTCTGCATGGTCTTAGATTCTTCAATGGTAATGACGCCGTCATTGGATACTTTCTCCATAGCATCTGCAACCATATTGCCCACTTCTTCATCACCTGCGGAAATAGCTGCAACCTTTGCAATTTGCTCTTTTCCTGTCACCTTCTGGGACATAGAAAGAATGGCATCCACTGCAGCGTCTGTGGCCTTCTTCATTCCCTTTCTGAGAACAATAGGGTTAGCACCTGCAGCCAGGTTCTTCATACCTTCCTGAATCATAGCCTGAGCCAAAACAGTTGCTGTTGTGGTTCCATCACCGGCAACATCATTTGTCTTGGTTGCAACTTCTTTGACAAGTTGTGCTCCCATATTCTCAAATGCATCTTCCAATTCAATCTCTTTTGCAATGGTAACGCCATCGTTGGTAATCAATGGTGTGCCATAAGACTTATCAAGTACTACATTGCGTCCCTTGGGTCCAATGGTGACACGCACAGTATCTGCTAATTTGTCTACACCGGCCTCCAATGCTGCTCTGGCATCGGCGCCATACTTAATCTCTTTTGCCATAATGAAATCCTTCCCTTCTACAATTACTCTACTACTGCCAAAATATCATTTTGACGTACAATAATATATTCTTCGCCTTCCAGCTTAACCTCTGTTCCAGCATATTTGGAATAGATTACCTTCTGGCCTTCCTTTACCTGCATAACGACTTCTTTGCCGTCAACCATTCCACCGGGTCCTACAGCAACAACCTCAGCCTCCATAGGTTTTTCCTGGGCTGTGCTGGCAAGGATAATGCCGGATTTGGTTGTCTCTTCTGCTTCACACTGCTTTAAAACAACTCTGTCTGTTAATGGTACTAACTTCATTTTATATGCCTCCTTTTCAATATATCTCGAAATTTGTTAGCACTCTATCTGCTCGAGTGCTAATCACAATTCATATAATAGGATTACCTTATTTTTCTTGCAAATGTTCTAAAAATAAAAAATCAAGAGATATCTTATGTTTTCTCTCGTTTTCTCTTATTTTCTTATTTTTTCTCATTTTTTGAATTTGTTTTTCTTATGGCACGCCCAAGCTGAGAAAACACTTCCCGAAATGCCCTCTGTTTATCCGGCGATAGTCCCGTCAAGGTTTTGGTCACCTCGTTAAACACTTCAAGCTTACCTGTTTGGAGTTCTTCTAAGGTGGTGGCTCCTGTGGCCTGTAGCGCAGCAAACAAGGTATCCACAAACACCTCCCTCTCTGCCGGTTCCAGACTATACACCCAGTGTTTTAAGGTTTTATCTAACTTGATGCTGGACTGGCTGAGACCATCCGCCAGCACAAAATGATTCCCCAGAACTTCCCAGGACATAGCATCATGTTGCATAGCACCCATTTGAGAGCTCTTCACGACCTGATGCTCCAACTCATTTTCCAAGAGCAAGCCCACAATGGATGACTCCGGAATCGTACTCTTCACTTTGGGCAAAATCTCCTGATAATCCTCTGAAGCCATAATGGCATGAGAAAAGCCAGGGCCATCGTTGGAATACACATCCAAAATGCGGTTTTTCACCTTTTTATCACAAAATGCCGCTGCATAAACCGCAAAATTGCCTCCTTTAGAGTGACCGCCAACACGAATTCCCCTTCGCATTCCCCTACATTGCCGGCTAAGGTATTCTGCCGCTTGCATCTGTCCATGGGTCTGGTAGAGGAATGACATATTAAAGTCCTCCTTCCAGCCCACAATGGTGCTGTCAGTTCCGCGAAAAGCCACAAAGATAGTGCCGTCGTCTAACAGATATGTGACAGCCGCAAATTGCGATTGAAATTCCTTATCAATCTCATCCACATATCCCGTGAGACGCATAGAAGAAAATCTTTTAGACTCTGTTAAATATCTCATCAAAAAAGGCGCCACCTTGGTGGAAGATACTTTCTCCATCAATTCCTCCTCAGAATGGACAGAAAAGAAAGCCTCACAAGCCTGTGTAATGGTGACCGTGTCTCTTGTTCCCACACCTGGGACAATGCCGGAGAAATCTGTATATACCAACTCCGACAATATCAGATTGTCCACCTCGTTAAAGGGGTCTACAGAAAAAGGAATATCTCCTCTCCATTGCAGATAATCGATTATGTTTGCCATAATTTCTCCTTCATATCAATCTACCGTACTACTTACTCTTCTTCAGAAGATGCCACGTCCTCCACCACGGGTTCTTGATTATCTATATCCTCTGTGGCATCCTCATCCTTACCTGTATCTTCTGAAAACCACTGGCTTGACTCCTCCAAATTACGCTTCATTCCCATGGCCGCATCCCTGTGGAAACGTTTGGTACGAATACCCACAAAGCAGAGGGAAAGTAAAGCAAAAGCCCCCACCACAATTTGAATCACATATAAAACTGCCATGTGTCCTGAAATTATATGCTTAATATCCAATAATATAACTACAGAAGCCACAACAGACAAGATGGAAAACAAAAGACTTAGGGTCCAAAGATTCCCCTTAAGATTCTTTAACTGCACTGTGTTTTGCAGCATAACAACACCTTCCACCAAAACAAGGATTCCCAGATACGTGGGAATAGAATTGGCAACATCCTGTGCGCGAATCAGATCAATAGCACCCAGAATCACCACCAGCGTCCCCACGGAAAATCCATAATTGGTGGTCTGTTGAAATTCCTTGTGCAAAAAATATCTGCTAATCAGCCAAATCCCCCACACAAGCAAGCATCCACCTGCTCCATAACAGAAATAAATCAATTTTACCCCATCCGTCAGTAGCATAATGCTTCCCAGGGCAATCATCAGCACCGATGCAAATATAATTGCAATATTGCCCACTACATTTGGTGTTTCATCCTTTGTTCTCATCTCTCTCCTCCTTAACAACAAGTTACTATGATACTATCTGCCACAAAACTACAGCTAAATTTGTGAGACCATGGGCCGCAATCACAACCCAAAGTTTATTGGTTTTTGTATAAACATAGGCAAGCGCCAATCCAACCAAAAAGGCGTATAGAAATTGGACCATGTTAAAATGCATAGCTCCAAATAGTAGCGACGATAAGATAATTGCCACTACAGGTCCACGCCATACCATGAGTTGTCCTGCTATGATGCCCCGATACACAATTTCTTCTAAGATTGGGATACAAATGCAGTTAGTAAACACTTTCGTCAGCAAGCTGTCCACTTGAAAAACTTCATTCGCCTGAGCAAAGCCGGCGGATTGCTCCATTAGAGGTGTATGCGTAATCACCACGTTGAGAAGCACACCTAAAGCGACAATTCCAAGGATATACAGACTCTCATGTACTATGGTGTCCTTATCAAATTGTTTCTGACTTCGAACCACCGGCATCTGTTTATAAATTCCATAGATAAAGGGAATCGTCAGTGCACTGGCAACACCAAGCCACAGTAATGGACTCCCCACACCTGCAAATACCTTCTTAAATACGGTATAGAGAACGCTGTACAGGGCATAATATGCCCCTAAAGGATACACTATCTGCCATATTCGATTTCCGTGAAACTTTTTATCCATTTTCTTCTCTCTATCTTATTCTACGTTGTTTGACTTACATTCACACAAATGCATCCATCCATTACAACTTACTACGCAATCGTTGCAACATATCATATACCGTCAAGCGATAGATAGGATGTACCATACCGGGAGCAATCTGGCATAGCGGTTCCAGAACAAATCCACGATTTGCCATATCAAGGTGAGGAACAATCAAATCTTTGGTATTGACCTGACAGTCACCATACAGCGCAATATCCAAATCCAGCGTGCGAGGACCCCAGCGAATGGTGCGTTCCCTACCGGCCTCATTCTCAATCACATGTAACTGGTCTAATAGTTCCTGGGGTTGCAACAAAGTCTCAAAGACAGCTGCTCCATTTAGGAACTTGTCCTGTTCCACATATCCATAGGGCTCCGTCTCTATGTAATCAGAAACGGTGAGATTGCGGATAGCCGGATTTGCCAGCAATTTCTCCATAGCTTGTGTCAGATATTGTTCCCTTGGTTCAATGTTACTTCCAAAGGAAATGGCAACTTTCGTCCACTCCTTGGTAATGGCAACTCCCACAGCAGAAAATTCCATGGGAATGGGAGCCTCAGGCTTGCGAATCTTCAACCACAACTTATGAATGCCGGGAAATGCATACATCATCTCTGTGGAAAGACTCTCTGCCACTGTTTCCAGGAGGTCAAAAGCATTTTCTGTAAAAAATTTCTTGATAAAGAGGCAGACATTACCATAGTCCACTGTGTGTTCTAAGGCATCTGTAGACGCTGCTTCACCAAAGGAAACATCTAACACACAATCCACCAAAAAGGTTTGCCCATCTTTTTTTTCCTGCTCATAAACACCGTGGTGTCCGTACACCTGTAATTCTTCAACGATAATTTGTTCCATTATTTCACCCATTTTTCTCTTGTTCTCTCAAGCATCTTGATAAATCTGACATTTTCCTTTACGTCATGGACCCGAACCATAGAAACTCCGGAAAAAACTGCTTCGGCAGTGGTGGCAAGTGTCCCCTCCACCCTCTCATTCACCGGCAAATCCAACACATAATTGATAACTGACTTTCTGGATGTTCCAAGAAGTACCGGTGCCTTGGCAACCATTTTATCCAGGTTACCAATCAATAACAAATTCTGCTCCTGGGTCTTTGCAAAGCCAATCCCCGGGTCATACAGGATACGGTCTCTGAAAATTCCTGCGGCATCGGAACGCTTAAAGTCCTCGTCCATATGGGTCAAAAAATCAGAAAGCTCAAGTTCCTCATTGACCTGACTGCGATTGTGCATAAGACAGTATGCAACGCCGGAATCCGCAATGAGTTTTCCCATGTCATTATCATACTGCAATCCCCAAATATCATTGATCATGTCAGCACCGGTCTCAATCCCTGCATTTGCCACCTGAGATTTGTAGGTATCCAATGAAATGGGAATATCAAACTCTGCCTTAATCATCTCGATAGCAGGACACACCCTCTCTATCTCCTCCTCATCGGAAATCTTGGTGTATCCCGGTCTGGTGGATTCTCCTCCCACATCAATAATATCTGCTCCTGCCTCCACCATTTCCTTGGCATGAAAAAGAATGGCGTCTCTGGTGATAAAATTACCCCCATCGGAAAAGGAATCCGGCGTTACATTCATAATTCCCATCACGTAGGTTCCCTTTGTCAAGTCAAATTCTCGATTTCCTATTCTCATCTGATTACTCCTTAAAATACACTCTTTTTATCTTTTCTTCTTCTGTCCATTTACAGGTATCTGCCACAGTGCACTGATAGCATTTTCTGGAAAACTGATCTGCAAAGGAAATCACCTCTGTCAAAGATACCAGTTCTGACATCCGCTCCCATCTATCCTGTGCACACTGCCGATGACCGTGAGAGCTGACGGCTTCGCACACCACATCAATATCTGATGCTTCCCAATTCAGGGAAAATAAAATCTCCCGGGCAAAAGCTTCCGAGGCTTTTTCATGGGAGATACCTTGCTGGTATTGTTCCACACGTCCCATATCGTGCAAAAGTGCAGCTCCCCAAATCACTTCCTTAGATAGGAGCAACCTGTTCGCTGCCGCCACCTGCTCTGCAATACGCCCAACAGCCATAAAATGCTCCAAATTATGGCCGCAGTAGATGCGGTCCTGCTCCAGTTCCTGCAAACACTCCAGTCTTGCCCGGTATATGGGATGTTGTAACAATCTGTCAATCTGTTCTTTCATAATGCTATCCAATCAAGCGGAAAAATTTGTCCTGAAGGGTAGCATCCTCCTCAAACAAACCTCTCGTCACATAGGTAATGGTCTTGCTCCCCGGCTTTTTAACTCCCCGCATAGTCATGCAGGTATGCTCCGCTTCTATCATAACCATCACACCCAAAGGGTGCAGTTCCTCGTTGATAGCGTCTGCAATCTGTGCCGTCAACTGCTCCTGAATCTGGGGTCTCCTGGCAAACACTTCAACAGTCCTTGCAATCTTACTCAGCCCAACCACCTCACCACTGGGAATATATGCCACATGAGCCTTACCAAAAAAAGGCATCAGATGATGTTCACAGGTACTGTAAAAGGTGATATCCTTCTCCAAAACCATCTCGTTATTGTCTGCGGAGAATCGCTTTGAAAGAGGCTCCTTGGCCGACAAATCCATACCGCCAAAAATTTCCTCATACATCTTGGCCACACGATCCGGAGTCTCCAACAAACCTTCCCTCTGAGGATTCTCACCAACACCTTCCAAAATCAAGCGAACGCCCTGTTTTATTTTTTCACGATCAAACATTTTCGTGCTCCTTTGTCCACTGTAATACACATGCTTTACACTCCTGCAAATAAGAGAGCGAACCAAATGCCAAAACCACATCATCTGACTGCTCCATAGCATAAGAAACCCCGTCCTTTATTGACACACTCCCATATGCATCATATCCAAAAGAACGAATCTCTTCGGCCAGGTCTGCCGCAGCATATGCTCTGGGATTATTGGGCGTGACGGTAACCACATGGGCCGCCATTGGCAACAGCAGTCGCAACATCTCTCTGTGCTCTTTATCTGCAAGTACACCTATTATAAAGGTTATTGACTTGTTTGTAAAATTTTTTCCAATGGTTTCCTGCAACCGCACTGCAGCAGGCAAATTATGAGCCCCATCCAAATACACCCATGGCTGATGGCAAATACACTCCATTCGCCCCGGCCAAAATGCCTCCTGCATTCCCAGATATACAGCTTCTGTGGGAATCTCAACTCCCAATTCGCGAAGATTGAGAACCACCTCCAATGCCAACACAGCATTGTCCAGTTGATAGGTCCCAGCCATCTGAAGTCTAACTTCGGAAAATTCTTTGTAGGAAAAGACCAGGGTTTGTTCCTGCATCAATGTTACCTGAGAACGCTTTGCAAAAGACATCACACCACCCATCTCTGTTGCAACCCGGGATAAAGTTTCCTCCACTTGTGACTCCTGCCAGATGGATACACCTCTGCCACCCTTCTTTATGATGCCTGCCTTTATCTTTGCAATGTCCCCAATATTCTCTCCCAAAAATTGCATATGGTCTCTTCCTATAGAGGTAAAGACACTACACAAACTATGAGAAATCACATTGGTGGCATCGGTTTTTCCTCCCATGCCCACCTCAAGCAGCACATAATCACACTTCTCCTCCGCGAAATACAGAAATGCTAATGCTGTTTCAATTTCAAAAAGAGTAGGATGTGTCCCCCCCTGAGAAACAACGGCATCACAGGCTTCTTCTACTATATGAAGATATTCCCACAGTTCTTTTTCTGCAATCCACGCTCCGTTGATTGCAAAACGCTCCCGGTAATCAAAAACCGCCGGAGATGTATAAACTCCCACCCGGTAGCCTGCCCTCTGCAAAATGTTTGAGAGAAAGGTAATGGTGGATCCTTTGCCATTTGTTCCTGCCACATGAATGATTTGCAATTCATCCTGTGGATTATCCAGTTGTCTCATTAACTCTGTAATGGAAGAAAGCCCCAGAACACTTCCATACCCTGCGGCTTTCTCCATAAACGCTTTTGCGTCCTGTTTGCGACTCATTATTTTTTAACACCCTTTGTATCCCGATTTCCTATGTGCAAACGGTTCAGAGAAATATTTTTCCCTTTGACCTTGACCGTCTCGTTTTCCCCTGTTCTCAAGACATAGATGTTCGTAAGATAATCCTTGGCATCCAATTTCATACCGCGAACGCCCACAGCACCCTTTTTCTTTTCCGGTATCATAGTGGCATCGATGCGCAGGAATACATCCTTGGCACTTTGCATGACCAGGGTATCATCCCCCTGCAGTGGGCGAACAACCAAGACTTCATCATCTTCTCCCAGCTTGGTTGCAGCCGTGGTGCGCTTTGCCACATCAAACTCATCTCCGGCAACTACCTTCAACATACTCTGCTTTGTTCCAAATACCACTTTGGCTCCCTTGAGATTCGCAACGGATTCTATCAGCAAACTTTCCTCCTTAGAGGCATCAAAATTGCTCACATTATCCAGAGGCTGACCCTTGTCACGGAATTTACCAAAGGGCAAATCCAACACTTTAATCAAATGCATCTGTCCTTTGTTGGTAAAGAGGGCCAATTTGTCTACATTCTTACAGAAGATAATCTGTTTGCTCTCTGCATCCGCCGCCTCTTTATTGCGCTCATAGGTAGGCATATCCACCACACGACCATAGGCAAAACGGTCGATGAGCACCGCCACATCTATCTCCTCGATAGGCTTCTCCTCAACCACAGCTTCCGCCACATTGTCGATAACGGTTCTTCTCTCTCTGGCATAGGACTTTTTGAACTCCTTCAGTTCCTTCATAATCACCTTTGCCATAGTTCCGCGATTTTCTAAAATCTCAGAGTACTCCTGAATGTTGCGCATGGTTTTTTCATAGTCATCCATCAGTGCCTGAATTTCCAAACCTATTAACTTGTACAGGCGCATCTCCAAAATTGCTGTAGCCTGACGCTCTGTAAAGTGAAGTTTTCCTGCATCCTTTTGGGACTGCTGGGACTTGAATTTAATCCCCTCAGTAATGCCTTCCACCAGACAGGCCTTAGCCATCTTCATATCCTTGCTGCCTCGAAGAATCTCAATAATCAAATCTATGACATCACAGGCCTTAATAAGGCCTTCCTGAATCTCCTTTTTCTGACGCTCCTTGGCAAGAAGGGTTGTATACTTTCTGGTGGCCAGTTCATACTGAAAGTTCACATGGTGACGGATAATGGGAACAATCCCCATAGTCTCAGGTCTTCCATCAGCCACCGCCAACATATTTACTCCGAAAGTATCTTCCAGTCTTGTTTTCTTGTACAAAAGGTTACACAGATTCTCTGCATCTGCCCCTTTTCGCAAGTCGATCACAATGCGGATACCCTCCTTGGAGGACTGATTGGAAATATCAACAATATCATTGGTTTTCTTGGACTCCACCAAGCCATAGACATCATTCAAGAACTTACCGATGTTGGCTCCAATCATAGTGTATGGAATCTCTGTGATTACCAGGCGTTCTCGGCCGCCCTTCACCTTTTCAATCTCCACTTTACCACGGACTTTAATCTTGCCCATACCGGTAGAATAGATAGCGTGCAAGTCATCTTTGTTCACCACAATACCACCTGTTGGGAAGTCCGGTCCCTGTATATATTCCATCATCTGCTTTGTGTTGATATCAGGATTTTTCATATAGGCAATGACACCGTCAATCACTTCCCCAAAATTGTGAGGTGGAATGCTGGTTGCCATACCAACTGCAATACCCTCGGCGCCGTTTATCAAAAGATTTGGCACCTTTACCGGAAGAACCGCCGGCTCCTTCTCTGTCTCATCAAAGTTCGGGATGAAATCCACCACATCCTTGTCAAGATCGGCCAGGTAACATTCCTGTGTCACCTTGTGAAGGCGAGCTTCCGTATATCGCATTGCCGCTGCGCCATCCCCCTCGATGGAACCGAAATTGCCATGTCCATCGATGAGGGGCAATCCCTTTTTGAAATCCTGGGACATAACCACCAGTGCTTCGTAGATAGAGCTGTCACCATGAGGATGATATTTACCCATGGTATCTCCTACAATTCTCGCGGATTTACGGAATGGTTTGTCGTAACGAATCCCCAATTCATGCATATCATATAGGGTTCTACGCTGCACCGGTTTTAACCCATCCCGCACATCCGGCAATGCTCTTGCCACAATAACGCTCATGGCATAGTCAATGTAGGATTTCTCCATAATCTCAGAGTACTCTGTCCGAATGAGCCTTTCTTGTTCTGCCATTATTATCTATCTCCTTGTCAACATAATTAAAACTAAACGTCAAGTTCCGCATCTCTGGCGTGTTCATAAATAAACGCACGACGTGGTGGAACTTCGTTACCCATCAGCATCTCTGTCACATCCGACGCCATACGGCCGTCCTCAATCTCTACCTTTTTCAGCATTCTGCGCTCAGGATCCAAGGTTGTCTCCCATAGCTGTTCTGCATCCATTTCGCCCAAACCTTTATAACGCTGTAGAGTAAAGTTACCGGTATGGGTTCTGCGATACTTTTCCAGTGCTACATCATCATAGAGATACTCTTCCTCGCCCTTAGATGGAATAGCCTTATACAGAGGTGGCATTGCAATGTACACATGTCCCTCATAGATTAGTTCCGGCATAAAGCGATAGAACAAGGTGAGAAGCAAGGTAGAAATATGAGCACCGTCCACGTCCGCATCGGCCATAATGATAATCTTGTCATAGCGAAGCTTTGTGATGTCAAAATCATTGCCATACCCTTCGGAAAAACCACATCCAAAGGCATTGATCATGGTCTTAATCTCTGCGTTGGCCAACACCTTGTCAATGCTTGCCTTCTCTACATTTAAAATCTTGCCTCGGATAGGCATAATAGCCTGATACATACGGTTTCTCGCCATCTTGGCAGAGCCTCCGGCGGAATCACCCTCCACAATAAAAATCTCACATTTCTCAGCATCTCTGCTCTCGCAGTTGGCCAGCTTCCCATTGCTGTCAAAGGAGAATTTCTGCTTGGTGAGAAGATTTGTCTTTGCCCTCTCCTCTGTCTTTCGGATTTTGGCTGCTTTCTCTGCACAGGAAATAACCGCCTTTAAAGTATCAAGATTTCTGTCAAAGAAAAGCTGTATCTCATCATTGGTCACCTTAGAGGTAGCCTTGGCAGCGTCCTGGTTGTCCAGTTTCGTCTTAGTCTGTCCCTCAAATCGAGGTGCCGGATGCTTGATGGATACCACGGCAGTCATACCATTTCGCACGTCAGCCCCGTTAAAATTGGCATCCTTTTCCTTTAAAATTCCTAATTCTCTGGCATAATTATTGATAACGGTGGTAAACACCGTCTTAAAACCTGTAATGTGAGTACCACCCTCAGCATTGTAGATATTATTACAAAATCCCAAAATGTTCTCGTGGAACTCATTGCAATACTGAAAAGCCACTTCTACGTTGATGCCCTCTGACTCCCCTGAGAAATATACCACATCATGAAGTGCCTCGGAGTTCTTATTCACATCTTTCACAAAACCAATAATACCATCCGGCTCGTGATACTCGATATGCTCTATCTCCTCTTTACGTCTGTCTTCAAAGATAATGGTCAGATTAGGATTCAAATAGGCGGTTTCATGCATACGGCTCTTAATCTCGTCCTCTTTGAAGTTGGTCTTTTCAAAAATCTCAGGATCCGGCAAAAAGTTAATCTTAGTTCCTGTCTTTTTGGTCTTACCAATGGTTGGTAGTAATCCGTTTTCTAATTTCAGCACGGGATTACCACGCTCATATCTGTCGTGGTGGATATAGCCATCACGGGATATTTCAACATCCATATACGTAGACAGGGCATTTACCACAGAAGAGCCCACGCCGTGGAGACCACCGCTGGTCTTGTAAACACTGTCGTCGAATTTACCTCCCGCATGAAGTGTGGTAAATACTACACGGGCAGCAGAGATTCCCTTGGCATGTAAGCCCACCGGAATACCTCGCCCATTATCCTCCACCGTACAGGAGCCATCTGCTTCCAAGGTCACATAAATAGTGTCACACTCTCCTGCCAAATGCTCATCCACAGAGTTGTCCACGATTTCATAGACAAGATGATTTAATCCCTTTCTGGAAACACTTCCGATGTACATACCGGGTCGTTTTCTTACTGCTTCCAAGCCCTCCAGAATCGAGATACTACTCTCGTCATATACAGTACTTTTTGCCATGATTGTATCCTTTCAAATAACCTAAAGAATGCGCCTGACTTTCGTCCGGCGCAATTCATTTTATTTTAATACAGTTTTGAGAAGCCAAAACCATTGACCATCGCCTCGATAGGAATTCCCTTCTTGCAATAAGGACATTCGTGAGGAGTAGAGGTCTGATATCCCGGCAAATCATCGGTTGTAAACAGCGGGAATGCCTCAGTATTGCCCACACGCTCCATGGTACCAAAAAGTGGTGCCACACCTACGATGTTACCTCCATAATACTCAATACACTCCACACTTCTGCGAACCGTATCTCCCGTGGTCATAGTCGCTAGTAACAGTAACACATTTTTCCCTTCAATGGAAGGACGAATGTTCTCTCGGAACAAGAGCTGATTCACACTGTTCACCTCAGGGGATACAATATAAACCGTCTCGTGCTTGTTATTGTTGGCAAAATGACCCTTCTCCAATTCCTCAGCCAGATAAGCACCGATCACTTCTGTGCCATCCATACAAACAATGGTATCCACAGTGGTGACGTGATGAAGCAGTTTGTTCTTCAATGCTCTTGCCACCTCTCTGGCTTCCTTTGCCCGAACTTTCAAGCTGGTAACATCAATATAATAATTGATGTGTGATGAACTTGTTGCGAAATGCCCCGGAACCGCATTTAGGGTAATGGCATTATCATTGTTGGCATAAATTTTTACCATACGTTCTCTGATACTCTGTAACATCTCTCCCATAATAACCTCCTACATTTTACCTGTGGAACCAAATCCGCCTTCTCCTCGCTCTGTCTCGTCCAGACTGTCAACCTCTGAAAAGGAAATACTTAAGAAAGGACTGATAACCATCTGAGCAATCTTTTGTCCCGGAGCCACCACACGACGCTCATCGCTGTCATTGTGAAGTGCCACCTTAATCTCTCCTCGATAATCTGCATCCACCACACCGGTGCAGTTAGCCGGGCGAAGCCCCTCCTTTGCAGACAAGCCGCTTCTGGCGTAGACACCACCAAAATACCCCTCCGGAATTGCCACTGCAATCCCGGTACCAATCATAGTTGTGGTGTGGGGTAAAATCTCAATCTCCTCTGTTATGTCGGCAAACAAATCATACCCCGCCGCCATAACGCTTCCTCTCTCCGGAAGTTTTGCTGTCTCTGTCAATCTTTTAAGCGCAATATTCATCTCTTTCTCCTAATCGCAGTGAAGAACAACCTGATTTGTCTTACGGGAAGCCTTCACATCTATCACTCGCTGGTTGGTACTACCTCTCCAAGGCAGCTGTGTATCCTTCTGTTCTACTACAAACTCACCATCTACCAACACATCAACATACTCCATTACCTTAAGATCTGCAATGGTCTCATAGGTAAATCCTGTATACATCCAAATCGTCTTCTGGGGAAATTTATCTCGAATTTCCTTTGCCAACGCCTCTACCGCCTCACGATTCCCGTAAAAGAGGGGGTCCCCTCCACTGAAGGTAATGCCGGAGATATAATCCTTATCCAAAGCCTCAAACAATTCCTCTCTGGCCTCGTCATCGAACTCCAAACCACCGTTTGGATCCCAGGTAATGGGATTCTGACAATCCTTGCAACAATGATCGCAACCTGCCACCCACAGGACGACCCTCAGTCCGTCCCCGTTTAACATATCATCCTTTGTTATATTATGATAACGCATTTATTCCACCTAAATTACATACTCTTTCTTTCTGCTATTTCTGCCATTTTGGCATCATTTAATCTGGTATCCCCCTTCACCCGGGAATAGGACAGATAACCGTTCATTCTGTCAATCTTAGTCAGGTTCCTACTTCCACACTTAGGGCAGACATCCATCTCCAGTTCCTCATGACCACAGTCATCGCAATATGCCAAAGACAGGTTCACACCCTCGTAAAATCCCATGTCCATTGCACGGCGCACCAGTGTCTTCACCGCTTCCTTGTTGTAACTGATAGGATATTTAACATACTGAATCTTACCACCGTTTGAAAGTTCCCAGAAACGATACTCCAAATCCTGTTTCTGAATAGGCGTGATATCTTCTGACACATGGCAGTGGAAACTATTGCTCACATACTCTCTGTCTGATACATTCTCAATAATACCGTATTTCTTACGGAACTGTTTTACCTGAAGACCGCAAAGATTTTCTGCCGGTGTACCATATATTGCATAGAGATTGCCATCTTCTTTTTTAAACTGGTCAATCTTCTTGTTAATATGTTCCAGTACTTCCACAGCAAACTGTCCGTCCTCTACCAAAGATTTCCCGTTGTAAAGCTGCTGAAGTTCATTAAATGCCGTGATACCAAAGGATGCTGTGGCTGATTTTAAAATTGGTTTAATCTTGTCGTTGTAATTCAAATGTCCGCCGTAGAAACCACCCTCACAGTATGCCAACGGATTTGTGGATGCCCGCATCTCACCTAAATACGCATAGGTGCGAATGTGAAGTCTTCGGATTAATTCCAAATAATAGTCAAGGACTTCGTAGAAATCTCTGCTCTCCTGTCTGGCTTTTGCCAAAATCATTGGCAGATGCAAACTGACGGCACCAATGTTAAATCGCCCTACAAATACCGGTGTATCCTCTTCATCTGCAGGATACATACCGCCTCTTTCATACCACGGAGACAGAAATGCCCGACATCCCATAGGGCTGATAATCTGTCCGTATTGCTTATACATGCTGGCAACATAGCCCTTACCGGTAAGACTTAACCAATCTGGGTACATGGTTTTTCTTGAGCACTCAATTCCCGCGTCAAAAACATCCTCCAGTTCCTTGCCCGGTCCGTGAAGATTCTCGTCATACAAGAAAACAATCTTGGGGAACAATACCGGCTTCTTGTGGCCCTTCTTGCCCTGCCCCTTCATGCGGACACGAAGCAACATAATAGTTGCCATCTTAGCAAATCTGCCTGTTCCCGTACCTGCAGTCACTGTGATAAACGGATAATCTCCACGGCTGCTGGCAACAGTATTAAACTTATACTCCCATCCCTGGAAGCCCTGCTCAAAGTCTCTTTCTACATCAGCATAAGCTGTCTCTTCGGCCTTTTCCTTGGACAAACCTAAAGAGACGTATTTCTCCACATATGCCTCATATGATTTCTCAGCATACTTTTCCAAAATCAAATCGGCACTTGGCACGGTAAAACCACCGTACTGCTGGCTGGCTGCAGAAAGGACAATATCTCCGATGACATCAAAAGCAACATCCAGAGTCTTTGGCTCATTATACCAGATGTTGCCCATCTCAAATCCGCCCTCTAAGACCTCCTTTACATTGAACAGACAACAGTTCATTGTATCTCTTCTGGCGGACATATCGTGAATGTAAATATAGCCGTCGCGAATTGCCTGTATCTCTTCTGTTGTGAGGAAAAACTTCTTGTAAAGTTCCCTGTTAAACTCGTTAAAAATGAGGCTTCTCTTGGTGGATACCAAGGCGCTGTCCGTGTTGGCATTTTCCTTGTCGCCAATATACATAATAGACTGACTCTTGGTGTATACATCATCCAACATCTGCACAAAATCCTGCTTGTAGTTGCGATAATCACGATAACTCTTGGCAACTACCGGATTCACCCTCTCCAATGCACCTTCTACAATATTGTGCATCTGTGCAATCTGAATTCTGTCAATTCCCAGATCAGCCACTTTCTCCTCTACAAACTGACAGATAAACTTTTCTTCTTCTTCCGTAAAATTAATTAAGACACGGCAAGCTGATTTGTTAACCGCATCCACAACCTTCTGAACATTGAAATCCTCTAAGGTTCCGTCTTTCTTAACTACTTTAACCAAAATCAAATGCTCCCTTCTGTATATTATCAATATATTGGTTGTATAACCATTATTTGCACCATATCTTGTGTACTAATATACATTCTAGCATCTGACCATGGATGCGTCAATGACTTTTTCTCTCTAAATTTCTGCCTTTTTTTCCCTCTCCATCAGGGTACGAACCGCTGTTTTCGGGTCTTTTCCCTCAAACAATACACCGTTGACCTGTTCGATAATGGGAAGGGTTACATGATATTTTTCTCCGAGAGCAAGGGCCGCCTTGGCAGAATGCACACCCTCTACCACCATTTTCACCTCTCTCATGGCAGCATCCGGCTTACTTCCCTGCCCAATCAACATTCCTGCTCTGCGATTTCTGCTGTGCTTACTGGAGCAGGTTACAATCAAATCTCCTGTTCCGGCCAAGCCACTGAGAGTCTCCGGATTGCCTCCCATTGCAAGCGCCAGTCCGGAAATTTCCCTAATGCCTCTTGTAATCAGGGCCGCCTTGGTGTTGTCCCCGTATCCCAGGCCATCCGACATTCCAGCCGCAAGCGCAATGACATTTTTTAGGGATGCGCCAATCTCTATGCCAACTACATCACTGCTGGTGTAAACACGGAACACCTCATTCATAAAACAGTCTTGTAAAAAGGTAGCGACTTTCTCTTCCTTGGCACCGGCCACCACCACCGTAGGGAGCTTTTGCACCACCTCCTCTGCATGAGATGGTCCACTGAGAACTCCCACCAACTGGTAAGTCCCTAACACATCCTCAATAATACCGCATTGGGTTAAAAGTGTCCCCTCTTCAATCCCCTTAGAAACGCTACACACAATCTGAGAAGATTTCACAAAGGGCTTCATCCTTTGGACTGTACTTCGTGTAGCCGTGGAGGAAACTGCCAATACAATCAGCTCTTTCCCCATAACTGCCTCCTGAATGCTTTCTGTGTAGCACATTTTCTCAGGCAGAGTTATCTGCGGCAATTTATCACATGTTCCGGTGGCTCGCATTTGCTCCACCTTTTCTTTCCGATGGGCCCAAAGTACCACTTCATGACCATTTTCACACAACAACATTGCAAGAGCTGTCCCCCAGCTTCCTGCACCAATTACTCCGATATCAGCCATAATATCCTCCTAAATGTAAAATATGGCTCCCCTCTATCGTTTAGAAACAAACAGATGCACCAAACAGTGCATCTGTCCATGGTAAGATTTAATCTCTCTTGGATTTAAAGGATAATTTGTTCTCATTCCCTGCCAAGAGGCGTTTGATATTGCTCTTATGCAGATAAATGGCCAATAGACCTATGCCCACCGTGATTATTTGGGCTTCCAATAAGTCTGTATCTGCATAAGATAAAAGTCCCATCCGGCCAAACACAATCACCTGTACAATCACTGCCATAGCTGCCAAGATAGAGCCCAGGGAAACATAGCGAGTCAGTCCCACCGCAATGGCAAACAATAAAACACAAACAGGCAAAAACTGAGGATAAAGCACAATCAGCATTCCAAAACTGGTGGCAATCCCCTTGCCCCCTTTGAACTTCATAAAGACCGGAAAATCGTGGCCCAAAATAGCCCCTAAAGCTCCATAAAGCATCAAAAGGCGCAAATGCTCCGGTTGTCTGGTATGAAACAGAGCCCACACCACAAGCAGAGCCAAAATACATTTCATACTATCCAGCAACAACGTGATGGCTCCCACCCGGATACCCAAGATGCGCATCGTATTGGTGGTTCCCACATTCCCGCTACCCTGAGTGCGAATGTCCACGTCCTTTGATTTGCCGATAAAAAAGCCGGAGAGGAACATGCCAAACACGTAACCTATCAAAAGCGAAATACCCCTTGCAACTATCATCTTAATCATCCTTTCTCTCCCGAATAATAAACTTCAGAGATGTTCCCTCGAATCCAAAAGCATCACGAATACGGTTCTCCAGATATCTGGTGTAAGAAAAATGCATCAGTTCCTTATCTTTGACAAAGATGACGAAGGTCGGCGGTTTCACAGCCACCTGGGTCACATAATAAATTTTCAGACGTTTTCCCTTATCAGAAGGTGGTTGTTGCATGGCAACAGCCTCTGTGACAATTTCATTTAAAACACCTGTGGCAACACGCATAGAATTGTTCTCAATAACTGCATCTATGGTATCGTATATCTTATTCAAGCGTTGTCCTGTCAATACGGAGATAAACATAATCTCTGCGTAAGGCATAAAGGACAGGGTTTGGCGAATCTTCTCCTTGTGCTTATAAATGGTCTTGTCATCCTTCTCAATGGCATCCCATTTATTGACAGCCACAATGATCCCCTTGCCTCTCTCATGGGCAATACCTGCAATTTTGGCATCCTGCTCTGTTACGCCTTCTGTGGCATCAATCATCACAATCACCACATCCGCTTTTTCCACAGCAGCCACGGCACGGATAATACTAAATCGCTCCAGTTCTTCCTTGATCTTGCTCTTACGGCGCAGGCCGGCGGTATCAATAAAAATGTATTCCTTGCCGTGATACTTCACCTTGGTATCAATGGCATCTCTGGTAGTTCCCGCAATATCGGATACAATGACGCGATTCTCTCCCACAAGACGGTTAACCATAGAGGATTTCCCAACATTGGGCTTACCAACAATAGCAATCTTGGGAATCTCTTCCTCCTCTTGCCCCTCTTCCTTTTGCGGAAAATAAGAAGTCACTTGATCCAACATATCACCTAGCCCCAACATAGATGCTGAAGAAATAGGAATTGGTTCACCGATTCCCAGATTGTAGAACTCATACACGTCCGCCATATACTTGTCAAAGTTGTCTACCTTATTTACTACCAGCACAACCGGCTTCTGAGAACGACGTAACATATCTGCCACCTTGGAATCAGAGTCCACCAGCCCCTGCTTCACATCTGTCATAAAGATAATGACATCTGCCGTATCAATGGCAATCTGTGCCTGCTCTCTCATTTGACTGATAATCACATCCTTTGACTCCGGCTCAATACCTCCGGTGTCAATCATAGTAAATTCATAATTCAGCCATGTAATATCTGCATAAATACGATCCCTGGTTACCCCGGGAGTATCCTTGACAATTGAAATTCTCTCTCCAGCCAAAGCATTGAACAATGTGGATTTACCCACATTCGGTCTACCGACAATGGCCACAACAGGTTTGCTCATACTATCCTCCTTGTTGTGTAAAAAATCATCTATCTATAACAAAAATCGTTTTACCAATTCGTGTCCGCTTGATTTTACAATATCTACCGGTACTTGTAAAGCAGTATTTACCTCTGCTATGGTTACATCATCCAAAAAATCCCTCTCCTGCTGACGCACCATATTATGAGGTATCAACAGGCAATCCCCCAAAGGTTTATCCTTGAGTTGAGCAATCAAATCCTGTCCTGTAATCAGACCGGAAACGGTAATGCGTTCCCCAAAGAAATCATTGCGGATAGGATACACATAAATGGTAACTTTGGGAAATTTTTCCATAAATTCATCACACAATGTCTGAATAAAAGGCGCAGCAAGACGTCCGGTGGCTATGGAAAAGGACTTCGTCCTCATAAATGGGCGACGATGCTCCTTGGCAAGGGCCTCTCGGAACTCATTCACCAACAGGCGAATCATGCCGACACCATTCTCCAATTGCAAGAATCCATCATATCGCTCCTCCCGGGGCAAATCCTGCTCCGCCACCAGATACCATTCGTCCGATGCCTGAACAAAATGACTGCCATGTCTCTCAAAGCTGATATTCTGCCATTTGTGAATAATATCAAGAACCTCTCTTGCATCCTCTTTTTCAAATGGTTCCAAGGGATACAGTCCCTCTCGAAATTTTGTCAGCCCCACCGGCACCACGGAAAGGCTTTGCATGTAAGGATAAAAGTCTAAAAGTTCAGAGATAGTTCTCTCCAGTTCAGCCCCATCATTTTCTCCTTTACAGAGCACAATCTGTGAATTCATCTCAATACCGGCTTCCGCTAAGCGCTTAATCTTATCCAGCACATCCCCGGCGAAGCGGTTGTGTAACATTTTACAGCGCAATTGGGGATTGGTGGTATGAACAGAGATATTAATGGGGGCTAAATGATAGTGGATGATTCTATCAATGTCAGCATCCTTCATATTGGTCAAAGTAACATAATTTCCCTGCAAAAAGGAAAGTCTGGTGTCGTCGTCTTTGAAATACAAGGTATCGCGCATTCCCGGTGGCATTTGGTCGATAAAACAAAACATGCACTTGTTGTGGCAAGATTTATAGTCGTCCATCAGCCCGTTTTCAAAGGAAATTCCTAAATCCTCCCCTTCCTCCTTCTCTATATGAAGTTCTACTGTGGAATGGTCCGGCTTTTCCACCACCACATCCAAACTAGGTTCATCTGCATAATAATAGTAGTCAAAAATATCCAAAAGATTGGTTCCGTTTAGGGACGTAATGATGTCCCCGGCCTGAATCCCTGCCCGCTCCGCAACACTGCCCGGAGCAACAGATGCAATCTGATGAGCTGTGCTCATAATGCTAACCTCCTACTTCTGTCGAATCATAAGAAATGCACCTAAGTTTCCCCGCTTTCCCTTGGTCGCTCTGTGGGAAAACAGGCGGTCGCTGTTACAACAGGTGCACATATTCGCCATAAAAATCTGATTTTGGGGCACCCCAGCCTCTTGTAGAATAAATTGATTTATCTTCCACAGATCCAGCTGATATTTACCGTGCCCTTTATCCACCAGCACTTCCTCTATGACAGAAGGAAATTCATCCTGAAAATGCACTGCCACATCCTGACTGATTTCATAGCAGTCCTGACAGATAGAAGGCCCCACTGCACATAGTAAATCCTCCGGTTTGGTTCCAAAGTGATCTCTCATGGTCAAAATGGTCACTGCCCCCATACGCTCTACAGTTCCTCTCCACCCCGAATGAGACAGGCCGATAGCCCGATGAACAGGATCCACAAAATAAAGAGGCACGCAATCCGCATAAAAGGTTGCCAGCAAAAGTCCCGGTTCCTGGGTAATAAGGCCATCCACATCAGCATAATCCCTTGGGATGACAATCCCTTTACCGGCATCTGCTTCTGTCACCAGACGAACATTGGTAGTATGGGTCTGATCAGAGGTGACAATACGCTCCGGGTGACTTCCCATTGCCTTGGCCACACGCCCATAGTTCTCCAGCACCGCGTCTTTCTCATCGCCTCTTGTAAAACTCAGATTAAGGCTCTCATAAATCCCTTGACTCACCCCTCCTCCTCTGGTGGTAAAACAGTGGGCCAGCCAAGGTAATTCCTCTAATTCAGGAAACACTAACAAGGGCAATGTAATGTTGTTATCTATGTTATAAAATCTTTCTATCATCATATCTCTTTATAATAAAAAGCGTTTTTGTACAAAGCAATGGTTGCACCCGTAATCGCCACCACATCAAACCGGACCGATGTGTTATATCCCAACTTATGCTGGAGCAAATAAAAATCCGCCACCCGGCAGATTCTCCGTTGTTTTCTGGCATCCACTGCATGCTGAGGGCTTCCCACCTGATTGCCGGTGCGGTACTTCACCTCCACAAAGCACAAATACTCTTTGTCCTTGGCGACAATATCCACCTCACCCATGCGACACCGATAATTCATTTCCAACACTTGGTAACCTTGGGCAAGCAAATACTCCTTGGCCAACTGTTCCTTTTCCGTTCCAATGCTACGCTTATTCTCTCCCGTATTACTTTCCTCCATCCAATTTGGACTTCATTTTCTCCATGCCATCCACAAAGACTAGGATTTCTGCCACAACTTCGTATAGTTCCGGCGGAATAGCATCACCGATATCCAGTTTAGCTAACGTATCCGCCAACTTATTGTCCTTGTAAAAAGGTACATCATTCTCTTTTGCCGCATCAATAATCTTTTGGGCCATATGTCCTTTGCCCGTAGCCAAAATCTTCGGTGCCACATCTCCCGGCTCATAGGCCAGAGCCACGGCAGTTTTATCGGCAATATTCTCTTCTTCGGCCCCAAACACATTAGGTGTCCATTTTTTTTCTGCCATAGCCTTTCCTTTCTATTATGCCCTCACATCAAAAGAATATCTGTGCAGTTGTCCCGCCGTCGGCCCATCGGCCTTTAAGAAATCCTCCACAAAATTCACCTTTTTGGTCTCATTGTCCACCTTCATGTCACAGTGGTATCCCTTTTGTTCCAGCTTCTCTGAGAGCAAATGGAGATTGTCGGACAGAAGCATAAATGTCTCCTCCTTCTCCAAATACCAGTGCATATCCACATCCTTATGCAACATCTTTACCGAAATATCCATTCCGCCCAAAAGTGCCATATCAAAGTGTAAAAAAGCACTCAGTTCCTCATTGTCATCTCGCTGTTCCTTATGATTGCGATAAACAAACAACTCACTGTTCACATTCTGTCCCTGCAGTCGGAACGGTATCTGCACATAGTGGTAGGCCTGATTGATTTGGTTCATAAATGAGATATTGGAGGATAAGTCCTTGGCAGCACCTGCCACTGTCTCACTGACCTTGGGATATTTTGCGACAATTTCCTGTAGCTGAGACAACTGGCTCTCCATTTTCCTGTACAAATCCCGGACGCTATGCTCCTCTGTCAACTTCTCCGGTTCTATTGTCCACTGGTCTGTGATGAGATTGGACAAAAGATTCTTATAACTCCTGTGGTTAAGCAGAGAAGATATGGTTTCTCTCGGAATCATCTCCTTATGATTCTGGAAAAAACGAGACAAATCTATAAGAAACTGCTTGACAGTGGTATTGGGGGACAGGGAACCTGTCTCCGTAAAATACTGCGGATACTCCCGAAGAAATTGAGGTATATCCTGTAGTTTCTCTGTCAGTTCTACAAAACCATCCCTACTCAGCACACCCCCTAATGTGTCTTTGGGGAATACATCCAAAAAAGCCTCTGCCTCTGTCCCCTGTAGCAAGACCTTTCCTTGGGGTATACCTGACAAATCTACGGATGGTTCTTCTCCCCCCAAAAACGCCTCAGGTGATGGTATCCCTTCCCCTTGATTCCCTGCCACTGCACCTGTTACTTCCTCTCCTGCAAAAAAGGAAATCACCTGTTGGTTCAATTCAAGTCCTTCTTCCAAAGGTACTTCTAATGATGTAACCGCCTCCGGAATCTGTGCTACCAGACGATTCATCTGCGTGAGGACTTCCCCGGCGTCTGCCTTGTAATTTTGAAACTGCATCACATTCTCCTCGGTGATGGGAATCCCCAACTTGGTCATTTCCACCACCGAAGCCGGATCTGACACCTTTGTCTGCAAAACAATGCGAGACATATCCTGTAAGCTCTTGGCACCGATGGACATCTGTTCCCTCATCATGGCATTTACCATATTCAGATTCTTCTCGTTGATGGGCAGATTCGCGGCATCCAGTGCATTCATCAAGGTGGGATTACCGGAGGAACCTCCAAGAGAAATAGGTTTGATCTGCACTTGTTCTCCATCGTTAGATTTCACCTGAAAGAAAACGGACTGTCCCTTATCAAGAACAATACCCTTGTCCAGACGAGCAGTAATGTTTTGTCCGCTACTCAGCCCCAAAATCACCTGTGATCCCTTAATACTGTTCACAGTCCCTTCGAAAATATTTCCGATTTGCAACTGCTTGGCAGTCTCCACCAACTGCTCAATGCCCTTGGTGCCTGTGGATACTTCACTGCCGGCAGCTAAATTATTTTGATATTGGATAAGTAAATCCGAAATCTGCATACAACCCCTCTTCTATACAAAATTCTGAATAAAGGTTCTCCGATGGATGGGACTTGGCCCGTAGGTGCGAATGGCATCAATGTGTTCCTTGGTTCCATACCCTTTATTCTGGGCAAATCCATACTCCGGCATAATCGCATCGTATTCTTTCATCAGTCTGTCTCTGGTCACCTTGGCAATGATGCTGGCGGCACCGATGGAAATGCTCTTGGCATCCCCTTTGATGATAGGCACCTGCTTGACGGACACCTCCGGTATAGTCACCGCATCATTTAATAATATATCGGGCGCAACCTCCAATTGGCTTATAGCATCTCGCATAGCAATATAAGTTGCCTGAAGAATATTCACATCATCAATCACACTGGGAGACACCAGTCCAACTCCTACGGCAACTGCCTTTTCCATAATCTCCTCATAGAGCGATTCCCTCCTGCTCTCTGAGAGTTTCTTGGAATCATTGATATATAAGATTTCACAATCCTTTGGCAAAATAACAGCGGCAGCGCAAACCGGGCCGGCAAGAGGACCACGCCCCACCTCATCAATACCACATATCATCGGATAATCCTTCTCGTATTTGTGCTCATACAGACGAAGTGTTTCCAACCGTTCTCTTTCTATTCTAAGCTTTTCCAAACGCCTCTGTGCCTGTCCGATTATTTTGGACACCCCGGGCCTTCCGTCTCTGATATACTCCTCAATAAAAGAAGGCAGCATCTCATCGTCTGCCGCCTGATATTCTCCCATAATTTCTTTTATCTTTTTTTCCTGTTCCATAGACATCCTCCACCTATTGATGTTTTATCATGCCAATCTGGTTAAAGGGATAAATGCGCATCCATGCTCTCCCCACAATCTCATCTCTGGAAATAGGTCCCACCACATCAAATCGACTGTCGGTACTATTATTACGATTATCTCCCAGCACAAAATATTCGTCCTTCCCTAATGTCATAGGGGTAGACGCAAGTCCCGCGTAAGCAATCGTCTCCAAACCATAATTTTCCTTCAACAAAACACCGTTAATGTAAATCTCTCCACTGTTGTTAATCCACACTGTCTCTCCCGGCATTCCGATAATACGTTTTATGTAGAAGGTATCTTCCTCATATTGGTATGGGAAGATTATAATGTCAAATCTCTGGGGTTCATGGAACCGATAGGATATCTTATCTACAATCAAGTTATCCCCATCATGGAGAGTAGGCTCCATAGAAGAGCCGCTAACCCTGGTTCTCTGTCCCACAAAGGTAATAATCAAAAAGCAAACGCCAAACACTGCGGCAACATAAAGTACCATACTAACTATTTCTTTGACAATTGATTGTTTATCATCCATATCTTTATACCTCTAAATCTTCCGGTCCCTCCAGGGAGATTTTTCCGAGAGTTCCGCTTCGAAAATCATCAATCAGTAAAAGTGCCGCCTTATTATAGTCCAATGCATTGCCTTTGGAACGGCAGTTTCGATTCTCAGCTATCTGTTCCAATATCTCGGGCAAAGTGGCATTCTCCTGTACCTGATACCGCTCTGTCAAACATCCCGGATATCTGCTTAAAAGTATGCCACACAACTCCATAGCCAACTCTTCTGTCTGCAACAATTCATCTTTCATGGAACCTATGCATGCCAAGTGAAGCCCCACCTTTTGATCCTCAAACTTGGGCCAGAGAATTCCGGGGGTATCTAATAACTCAACATTCTTATTCAGACGAATCCACTGCTTTCCTTTGGTAACCCCGGGCTTGTTGCCGGTTTTGGCACAGGCTTTTCCGGCATAGGAATTGATAAAGGTAGATTTTCCCACATTAGGAATTCCCACCACCATAGCTCTTACCGGTCGATTCTTAATACCTCTGGCACGATCTCGCTCAATCTTCTTGGCACAGGCATCCATAATCACCTGAGTGACATCTTTCATTCCCTTGCGATTGCGAGAATCCAATGCCACAACAAAATATCCTTTTTCTGTAAAGAAATCATTCCACGCAGATGTCACCTTGGAATCAGCCAAGTCAGCTTTGTTCAAAAGAATCAATCTGGCCTTGTTCTTGCCCAACTCATCAATATCAGGATTACGGCTGCTCATAGGGATTCTGGCATCCACCAGTTCAATCACCAAATCGATTAGCTTAATATCCTCCTGCATTTGTCTCTTTGCCTTGGTCATATGACCAGGATACCATTGAAACTCCATACTATCTCCTAATCAACGGAACCGAAGCCATGGAAAGAGGTGATAAACCATACTTTGCCGTAAATATCCCCTCGCTTCACATTTCCAACGGTTTCATATCTACTATCTTCACTATTATTTACATTATCCCCCAAGACAAAAAACTCATCTTCGCCCAGGGTAATCTCTGTGGCGGCACGACCTTCCTCCCTGATGCCGGTCTGTTCTCCCTTCAAGGGAATCACTTGCTCATTCACATAGAGTTTGTCATTTTGGATGAGGATGGTATCCCCGGGAATACCTATCACCCGTTTGACACTGTAACTGGCATTGGCATTCCCCCTTGGAAGAAAGGCGATAATGTCTCCCTTCTTTGGATCTGACACCTTATATACTATCCGGTTCACCCAGAGGGATGAGTTTTCCGGAATGGTTGTCTCCATAGATTCCCCGGAGCAAACCACCCGCATCCCAAATCCTCTGGTAAGCAGAAATGCCAACAAGATTACAGCCAGAATCTCAGCTGCCCAAATACCATAGAATCGAACCTGTTCTCCCCGAACACGCACTCGCTTTCTGCGAAAGTTTAAACCACTGCGGAATCTAAATTTTCTCTTAAGTTTATCTATCAAAATACGAAGCTGTCGTCTATTCATTACATTCCATCTCTTCTGATATATTTACCACCCATTAATGATACACGAAAACGTTCAAAAGAACAACTCAAAATAAAAAGGAATAACATCTCTGCTATTCCTTTTCTCAAACGATTATTTAACCAATTCTTTAACCTTAGCTTTCTTACCTACACGGTCTCTCAAGTAATTCAACTTAGCTCGTCTAACCTTACCGCGACGAACAACTTCAATCTTCTCTACAAAAGGACTGTGAAGTGGCCAGGTCTTCTCAACACCAACACCGTTAGAAAACTTTCTAACTGTGAATGTCTCACGGTTGCTTCCGCCTTGCTTCTTTAATACGGTACCCTCGAAAATCTGGATTCTCTCGCGGTTACCCTCCTTAATCTTATTGTGAACTCTGATGGTATCACCTACATGAAATTCAGTGATGTCAGACTTCAACTGCTCAGCTTCAATGTTTTTGATAATCTCGTTTGCGTTCATTTTGTGACCTCCTAAATTAATATCTTGATGTTCTTAATACATCTCGTATCAGAGGACCATCTCTTTTCACAACTCGTTGATAATATCACAATATCCCGCAAAATGCAAGGGTTTTATTCATGTTCACGGAGAAATTGTATGTCTTTTTCTGATAAAGCAGCCTTCTCTAACAAATCCGGCCGCCGTTCTTTGGTTCGAAGCAGAGACTGCTGATGTCTCCAGGCATCTACCTTGGCATGGTCTCCCGATAGAATAACAGGAGGCACTTTCTTGCCGTTCCACTCTTCCGGTCTGGAGTACTGTGGATATTCCAACAAACCGTTTTCAAAGGATTCCGTCTCCCCGGACACCTTATTTGACAAAACCCCCGGCACCATACGGGAGATGGCATCCACCATTACCATGGCGGGCAATTCCCCTCCTGTCAGCACAAAATCTCCAATAGATACATAGTCTGTCACAATCTCTTCCAGCACGCGCTCATCCACGCCTTCATAATGGCCACACAAGAGAATCACCGCCTCTTCTTTAGCAAAAGACTTGGCATCTTCCTGACAGAAAGTCCGGCCCTGAGGGGTGAGATATACGGTAGGAACCTTGTGACCAATTTTATCAATGACGGCTTTCCATGCATCATAAATCGGTTGAGCCTGCATTACCATGCCGGCCCCTCCCCCATACGGATAATCATCCACCTTGCCGTGTTTGTCATTGGTATAATCCCGAATATTAACCGCCTCGATGGACAGCAAACCCTTGTCCACCGCTCTGCCAATGATGCTTGTGGATAACCCTTGCATCACCATATCAGGGAATAATGTTAAAATATAAAACTTCATACGTTTCTCCTACTATTTCACCAAGGCAGAAATGGTCTTAAACGCCGGGTGCTTTGCCCCCTGTAATAACTCGTATAAAATTGCTTCTGCCGTAGTAATCTTAGCCCCTTCTTGTTCTGCGCGAACCAGGGCAAAAGCCTTGTCCACCTCACTGCGACTGGACACACAGTCTGATACCAGATATGTCTGATACCCCGCATCCTGCAAATCCATAATGGACTGCAATACACAGATATGGGTCTCCATTCCGCAGACAATAATATTCTTGGTTCCCTCCAAAATGGATGCCGCCACTTCTTCCGACGCAAATACGCTGAAAGTGCTCTTGTCTATAATCGGTGCATCACCAAGCACAGTTGTAATTTCCGAGATGGTGTTCCCAAGTCCCTTGGCATATTGAGTGGTGGCAATCACTGGAATCTCCAAAGCCCGCAGCCCCTCAATCAACATTCTGCTTTTTTTAACCAAATCCTCCTGATTAGCCATAGCCGGGACTAATTTCTCCTGATAATCAATAACTATGGCCATGGTATTCTCTGCATTCATTCTCATATTATCCTCCTCTTAATCCAGCAAGCCCTTCATGACATGCACCAACATCTCATTTTTCTCCATATCCACCTGCAAAATGCATTCCTTAATGGCCGGAAACAAAAGTTCCTTATCCTCAGAAGTTTTTACCACATAAACATCATTAGCCCCAGTGGAAATCACATCGCAGACGGTGCCATAAACGATTCCGTCATCGCCTGTCACCGACAAGCCAATCAAATCCGCAATAAAGAATTCATCCTGTTCACACTTCACCCGGTTATCCTTCGTAACATATAGGCCACATCCCTTGAATCTCTCCACATCATTGATGTTATCATATCCCTTAAACTTCAGAATCACCAGATTCTTCTGCGGTCTGGCAGAGGTCACCTCAAGAGTGATGCGCTCCTTACCTGTATCTAAAATCAGTCCCTTCATATTCTTGAAACGGGACACATCATCTGTCATAGGGAAAACTTTAACCTCTCCTTTAATTCCATGGGTTTGTGTGATTGCCCCCACCTGATACAATTCTTCCATTTCTTACTCCTTTACAATATTCTGTAGCCAAATGCCCTTCTTTACAAGTACAAATCCCAAGATTGCTTTAAAGGTCTCTGTAAGATAGTAGGCAACATAAATCATAATCATTGATAATCCGGTAAATCGGCTTAGTACATACACCACCGGAACGCTGACACACCAAATAGATGCACTGTCAAACAGAAAGGTGATAAAGGTCTTTCCACCGGAACGCAGTGTAAAATATGCTGCATGTAAAAAAGCAGACTGGGGCATAAACAGCGCTGAAACCATAATGATTTCCGTTGCCAACTGGCGCACTTCATTGCTTGTATTATAAAGCATCGGAAACAGAGGTGCAAATAGTAACATGAGTCCTCCTATCAGAACGCAGGAACATACGGAAAAAGCTATCATTTTCGTGTCGGTATCTCTTGCTTCCTCCATCTCTCCTGCGCCTAACAATTGACCTACAATAATAGCTACAGAGTCTCCTAAGGCAATAAAAACCACATTAAATACATTGTTGATGGTATTGGCAATGTTTAAAGATGCCACCACGCTCAATCCTCGCACGGAATAACACTGGGTCAACATAGCCACACCGGAAGCCCATAGCCCCTCATTAAACAGTAGCGGTGTACCTTTGATAATGATATTTTTCATGACTCCCGCCGGAATATAGAAAGACCGGTATAATCCCACAATGTATGGATTCTCCTTCTTGTGCAAATGTGTCCATACCACAATGATTGCCGCCTCAACATATCGGGACAATACAGTGGCAATGGCCGCTCCCTCCACACCCAACTGAGGAAACCCGAACTTACCAAAAATCAAAAGATAGTTAAAGGTCAGATTCACAAACACTGCCGCCAGTCCTGCCTTCATGGGAAGCATGGTCTCACCACACTCTCGCAGAGTGCTGGCATAAGCCTGACCTAACATAAAAGCCGGAAGTCCAAACAGGATAATGGAAAGATATTCCCCACCATATCGCAAAATTGCCGCCGCATCCGACGCTTTTCCCTCACCGCTTAAATACAGGGTAATCAAATGATCCCCTGCACTGCAGAACAAAACGATGGCAAGCACCGTCAACAAAGTTGATATCAACAGTTTGAAGCGAAAGGTATATTGAATTCCCTCCATATCCTGTTTGCCATAATATTGAGCTGTAAAGATTCCCGCACCGGATACAGCTCCAAATATGCAAAGGAAATACACAAAAATCAACTGGTTCACAATGGATGCCCCAGACATCTGTACCGTTCCAATCTGCCCAATCATTATGTTGTCCAGCAGACTGACAAAATTAGTAATGCCATTCTGAATCATAATGGGCACCGCCAAAAACAATACCCTTTGATAAAATTTCTTATCGCCAATGAATTTTTGAACAATCCATGGCTTTTGCAATTTTTTGTTCTCATTCATCTCAATAAAACCTCACTTTCCCCCGGCAGTCCCAAAACCGCCAAGACATTTTACAACAAAAAAAGCCTTAAATCCATATAAATCTATGAATCCAAGGCTTCTGTGTTCAAAAACGAAATCAGAGTGTATCACTCTCCTGATCAAAGGAGATATCTAAACTTCCCACATCACAATCGGCGTCGATTTTGTATTTACCGCTTCCATGCTGCTCAAATTGTTTGTGCACATGCTGGTCATTAATATGAATGTCTCCCACGCCTGCATCCAAATCAAAGGAATACTCAGAGAGATCCTGAGTAGCATCAATGGTAATGCTTCCCACATCTGCTGAGACAGTCAGATCATAAAAATCGCATGAGCGAAGTGAAACATCTCCCACATCTGCTTCCACAGTGGTATCACCCAACTGACAGTTGTCAAAATTAACTGCACCAACATCAGCTGTAACTGTGGTTTTCTGCGAAGAAATGTCCAGCACATCCACATCCCCCACATCTGCATCAATCTCAACTCGCTCGAGCTTCGTCCCCTCCGGCAAAGTAAGTATAATCTTGCAAGAGTGATTGCCTGCCAAGTTCTTGTGTGGATGTTTTTGTATCACGGTCAAAACGCCATCCTTAACATCATAGGTAGGAACGCCACTTCGATAGACGCTCCATTCAATTTTAAAGTCGTCGCCCTGTTTAACCTTAACAGAAGCGATATCAGCTTCCACATGTATTGTGGTAAAAGCATCCAGGATATCCTTACCCTCTTCTGTGGTGGCGTCAGCATCAGACTCCACCTCCTCTTCCCACCACCGGGAAAGATGTCCCATAGCCTTACCCGTATGGTAGATGGTTCCAAAAATAATGCACCCAATCGTAATCAGACTGAGCAGCGTCAGATATATGGCTCTCTTCATGGTTATCGCACCTCCTCTTCAAAGAAAATGCCCACAATCAGCCCACGAACAACCGCCGCAATAGGCCATATAATCCATGAGATATGCCAATCAAAAGTAATAAAACTGTATATAAGGTAAAGGCATGTAATCGTTGGCCAGTAAACAGACATCACCGCATCTAAAACCTTATTACCTGATGATTTCCTTCTCTTACATCCGGAATTGGCAGACTGTGTCTGATAGGGGTTGCCTCCTTGATATGTGCCCTGAGTGGATGCACCTCCCTTGGCGCTGTACTCAGCAATCACCATGCCGATGGCTTCTCCATCCGTCTTTCCCTGAGAGATAAGTTCCTGATATCTATTCTCCATCTTACGCCCCAGAGCTTCCTTAGCCGCTCTGGTTTCCTCTGTATCCGGCAACTTTATAAACAATGCGTCCAAATAATTTCTAATTGCTTCCATTTCTTTCTCCTTCGCTTATCTTATTTTCTATAGGATATATCATACACATGTTATATAACATTTTCAAGATAAACACGACAAGATGCATAAAATAAGCGATAACATGCAAAAAGCCCCAAATCCAAGGACTCAGGGCTTTATACTATACTATGTCTACAACAACCTTCTTGTCTGTCTTGGAGGCAGCTGCTTTGACTACAGAGCGAATTGCCTTAGCAATACGACCTTGTTTTCCGATTACCTTGCCCATGTCAGAAGCGGCAACATGAAGCTCAATCACAATGGACTTATCATCCTCTGTCTCTGTGACTACAACTTCTTCAGGGGCATCAACCAGTGACTTTGCAATTACTTCAACTAATTCTTTCATCACCTTTACCTCGTTCTTTCAAATGCCTATTTCTCAATTCCAGCCTGCTTGAAAATTCTAGCAACGGTATCGGTTGGCTGTGCACCATTTGCTAACCACTTCTTAGCCAATTCTTCATTTACATGATATTCGCTTGGATCCTTAGTTGGATCGTAAGTACCGATCTCCTCGATACATCTTCCGTCTCTTGGTGATCTGGAATCTGCAACTACGATTCTGTAGAAAGGAGCCTTCTTCTGTCCCATTCTTCTCAATCTAATTTTTACTGCCATTTTTGTTCCTCCTAATTTTAAAAAATGTTATATGTTAAAAAGGAAATTTCAT
>JAQXIY010000038.1 GCA_029008035.1 Lachnospiraceae bacterium | reverse complement strand
TGATAACGAGTACCAGGCAAATCCTTTACTCTACCACCACGAATCAATACAACGCTATGCTCCTGCAGGTTGTGGCCTTCACCCGGAATGTAGCTTGTTACTTCGATTCCGTTTGAAAGACGAACTCTGGCAATCTTTCTAAGCGCTGAGTTAGGCTTCTTAGGGGTTGCTGTCTTAACAGCTGTACATACACCACGCTTCTGTGGAGAAGATGTCTCAGTTGGCTTCTTCTTAAGAGAGTTGTAACCCTTCTGAAGAGCTGGTGCTGTAGACTTCTTTACAGATGTCTGACGTCCCTTTCTTACTAACTGGTTAAATGTTGGCATTATTTTCACCTCCTGTAGTATTTTGTATCGCACACATATTTATGCACGCTAAAATATTATATAAGCATTCCGGCATCGTGTCAAGAAATATTTACAAAAAAAGAGGCCAGACCATTAGGCCTGACCTCTTGTAACATCATCTTATTCGTCGATATCAACCATTTCCTCTTCAACTACTGGTGCTTCTGCATCGTCAATAATCTCAATATCTTCCGTCTCTTCAACGATTGTCTGATTGTAATCTGTGTTCAGCTTGATGTTTCCATAGCGCTTCATACCGGTACCGGCAGGAATCAACTTACCAAGGATTACATTCTCTTTCAGACCGATCAATGGATCAATCTTACCCTTGATTGCTGCCTCAGTAAGAACCTTGGTTGTCTCCTGGAAGGATGCTGCTGACAAGAAAGAGTTTGTAGCAAGGGATGCCTTGGTAATACCAAGAAGTACCTGCTTGCCTTCTGCAACTTCCTTACCTTCAGCGGCAAGACGCTCATTCATCTCCTCGAAATCAAGAACATCTACCAATGTGCCAGGCAAGAATTCGGAATCACCATTGTTCTCGATGCGAATCTTCTTCAACATCTGACGCACGATAACCTCAATATGCTTATCGTTAATTTCTACACCTTGCAAGCGGTAAACTCTCTGAACTTCCTGCAACATATAATCCTGTACCGCACGAACACCCTTAATCTTAAGAATATCATGTGGGTTAACAGAACCTTCTGTAAGTTCATCACCGGCCTGCAATTCTGCGCCGTCCAAAATCTTGATACGAGAGCCGTAAGGAATCAGGTAAGCCTTGCTCTCTCCCGTCTCCTTGTTGGTAACAACAACTTCACGCTTCTTCTTGGTATCACGAATCTCTGCTGTACCGCCGAATTCAGTGATAATAGCAAGTCCCTTAGGCTTTCTAGCCTCAAACAACTCCTCTACACGAGGAAGACCCTGCGTGATATCGTCACCGGCCACACCACCGGTATGGAATGTTCTCATGGTAAGCTGTGTACCCGGCTCACCGATAGACTGAGCAGCGATAATACCAATCGCTTCACCTACCTGAACAGCCTGACCTGTTGCCATGTTAGCGCCGTAGCACTTAGCACAAACACCAACGTGCGAACGGCAAGTAAGAATATTTCTGATCTTAACAGTTGTAATCTCGTTGCCATTTGCATCTACACCCTTTGTGACAATGTTATGTGCACGCTTTGGTGTAATCATGTGATTAGCCTTAACAATCACATTGCCCTCTGCATCACAGATTGTCTCGCATGAGAATCTTCCTGTAATACGCTCTTCCAAGCTCTCGATCTCTTCACGACCATCCATAAATGCAGTTACATACATACCCGGAATCTCACGATCCTGTCCTTCATTACAGTCAGACTCGCGAATAATCAATTCCTGAGATACATCAACAAGACGTCTTGTCAAGTATCCGGAATCGGCTGTACGAAGAGCTGTATCGGACAGACCCTTACGAGCACCATGGGCTGACATAAAGTATTCCAATACATCCAGACCTTCACGGAAGTTAGACTTGATAGGCAACTCAATGGTACGACCTGTTGTATCAGCCATCAAACCACGCATACCTGCCAACTGCTTAATCTGCTTATCAGAACCACGGGCTCCGGAATCAGCCATCATAAAGATGTTGTTGTACTTATCCAATCCGGAAAGCAATGCCTCTGTCAACTCATCGTCCGTCTTCTTCCATGTCTCCACTACATCTCTGTAGCGCTCTTCCTCTGTCAAAAGACCACGCTTATACTTCATGGTAATACCGTTAATGGTTTCCTCTGTCTGAGCAATCATCTCCGGCTTCTGTGGTGGTACGGTCATATCGGAAATAGAAACCGTCATAGCAGCTCTTGTAGAGTACTTGTAACCCATAGCCTTAATTTCATCCAAAACTTCGGCTGTAGTTGTTGCTCCATGTGTGTTGATAACCTTCTCAAGAATCTGCTTCAAGCCCTTCTTGCCCACATGGAAATCAATTTCATACTTGAGAGCATTCTCCGGATTGGTACGATCTACAAAACCTAAATCCTGTGGAATAATCTCATTGAAAATCAAACGTCCCAATGTGGTTGCCACATCGCCTTCCACAACAGTTCCGTCTTCCAATGTTGCTTTTCTATGCACATAAATCTTCTGATGCAAAGAAATCTTTTTATTCTCGTATGCCAGAAGCGCACGATTCATATCCCGGAAATACTGACCCAGAATATCTCTTGCTGTACAAATCACATGGCGGTTACCATCAGTAACATCCTCGAAATGAATGTAGCTGTCTACGCCAAGAACTCCGGCATCCAAATCAGCCTTAATCTCATCTGCACTTGTATACACCTTATCAGAAGCAGGATTAGCCCCTTCTTCCTTGGTGCGGTCTGCCAACTTATCCATGGTCAGATAGTAAATACCAAGAACCATATCCTGTGAAGGAACAGCTACCGGACCACCATCAGAAGGCTTCAACAAGTTGTTAGGTGATAACAACATGAAACGGCACTCAGCCTGGGCCTCTGCGGTAAGCGGAAGATGAACCGCCATCTGGTCACCATCGAAATCGGCATTGTAAGCGGTACATACCAACGGATGCAACTTGATTGCCTTACCCTCTACAAGGATTGGCTCAAATGCCTGGATACCCAATCTATGAAGTGTAGGAGCACGGTTCAACATAACCGGATGCTCTTTGATAACTTCCTCTAATACATCCCAAACTTCCGGCTGAAGCTTTTCAACCATCTTCTTGGCATTCTTAATGTTGTGAGCGGTGCCATTGGCAACCAACTCTTTCATAACAAATGGCTTGAACAACTCAATCGCCATTTCCTTTGGAAGACCACACTGATAAATCTTCAGTTCAGGTCCTACCACGATAACGGAACGTCCTGAGTAGTCAACACGCTTACCCAACAAGTTCTGACGGAAACGACCGGACTTACCTTTCAACATATCAGAAAGGGATTTCAGTGCTCTGTTGCCGGGGCCTGTTACCGGGCGACCTCTTCTACCGTTATCAATCAAGCCGTCAACTGCTTCCTGCAACATACGCTTCTCGTTGCGCACGATGATATCAGGAGCGCCCAACTCCAAGAGTCTTCTCAGACGGTTATTTCTGTTAATAATACGACGATACAAATCGTTCAAATCAGATGTTGCAAAACGGCCACCATCCAACTGTACCATTGGACGCAAATCCGGAGGAATTACAGGGATAACTGTCATAATCATCCACTCAGGCTTATTACCTGACTCGCGGAACGCCTCAACAACCTCTAATCTCTTGATGACTCTGGCACGTTTCTGCCCTGTGGCTGCCTTTAACTCAGCTTTCAGTTCAGCAGCATCCTTCTCTAAGTCAATGTCCTGAAGGAGTTTCTGGATTGCCTCAGCACCCATGCCAACCTTAAAATCGTTGCCATACTGCTCTCTCGCATCCTGATATTCCTTCTCAGATAACACCTGCTTATACATCAAAGGTGTATCTCCTGCATCCAAAACGATATAGGATGCGAAGTACAATACCTTTTCCAAAGTTCTGGGAGATAAATCAAGGATTAATCCCATACGAGATGGAATACCCTTAAAATACCAAATATGAGAAACAGGAGCTGCCAGCTCGATATGTCCCATTCGCTCTCTTCTCACGCTGGCCTTTGTAATCTCAACACCGCATCGGTCGCAGACTACACCTTTATAGCGAATCTTTTTGTATTTACCACAATGGCATTCCCAGTCCTTGCTTGGTCCAAAGATTTTCTCGCAGAACAAACCATCTTTTTCAGGCTTTAGTGTTCTGTAGTTGATTGTCTCAGGCTTCTTAACTTCGCCTCGAGACCATTCTCTAATCTTCTCTGGTGATGCCAAGCCAATCTGAATCGCATCAAATTCGATTGGCTGATTTGTCGCTTCTTTATTCATTGCTTCTGGCATTGCTAATCTCCTTCCTTAATTATTCGTCGCCAAGATCATCGTCGAAATCAACAGCATAGTCATCCATGTCAGGCTCTTCGTCCTCAATGTTGACCAATTCTTCGCTGTCTGCGTCAAATTCCTGCTTTGTGAATCCGCTCTTCTCGAAGGATTCGTTGCTTTCGAATGCGAAGTTCTTGTCACCTGCGATAATGGCATTCAAATCTGTGTTGCCATACTCGCTGGTTTCCATTAATTCAACTTCATTTCTGTCCTCATCCAAAACTTTTACGTCCAGACCTAAAGACTGAAGTTCCTTTAACAGAACCTTGAAGGATTCCGGAATTCCCGGCTCAGGAATATTCTCACCTTTAATAATTGCTTCGTATGTCTTAACACGTCCAACAACATCATCGGACTTCATTGTCAAAATCTCCTGCAATGTGTAAGATGCACCGTAGGCCTCCAGAGCCCAAACCTCCATCTCACCAAAACGCTGTCCACCGAACTGTGCTTTACCACCCAGTGGCTGCTGTGTAACAAGAGAGTAAGGACCGGTAGAACGAGCATGAATCTTATCGTCTACCAAATGGTGAAGCTTCAGGTAGTGCATGTGGCCGATGGTAACCGGTGAGTCAAACTCCTCACCTGTACGTCCATCGCGAAGTTGAACCTTACCATCGCGGCCAAGTTCAACGCCCTTCCAGAGTTCTCTGTGATCTCTGTTGTCAGACAAGTACTGCATAACATCCTCTCTGAGGACGTCTTTATATTTAGCCTCAAAATCTTCCCACTCCATATTTACATAGTCGTTGGAAAGTTCCAGAGTATCCTGAATATCAATCTCTCGTGCGCCATCGAATACAGGTGTCTCAATGTTGAATCCCAGCGCCTTTGCGGCAAGACTCAAATGAATCTCCAGCACCTGTCCAATATTCATACGGGAAGGCACACCCAATGGATTCAATACGATATCAAGCGGTCTACCATTTGGCAAAAATGGCATATCTTCTACAGGTAATACACGGGAAACGACACCCTTGTTACCATGACGACCAGCCATCTTATCACCTACAGAGATCTTACGCTTCTGAGCGATGTAGATACGAACTGCCTTGTTGACACCGGGAGATAATTCATCTCCATTCTCGCGGGTAAATACCTTGGCATCTACAACGATACCATATTCACCATGAGGAACCTTCAGGGAAGTATCACGAACTTCTCTTGCCTTTTCGCCGAAAATAGCACGGAGCAATCTCTCCTCAGCGGTAAGTTCTGTCTCACCCTTTGGTGTAACTTTACCAACCAAAATATCACCGGAACGAACCTCCGCACCGATGCGGATAATACCATTCTCATCCAAATCCTTGAGGGCATCGTCACCTACACCGGGAACATCGCGAGTAATCTCTTCTGCTCCAAGCTTAGTGTCTCTTGCCTCTACTTCGTATTCTTCAATATGAACAGATGTGTAAACATCATCCTGAACCAATCTCTCTGACAAAAGAACAGCATCCTCGTAGTTGTAACCCTCCCATGTCATGAAACCAATCAGAGGGTTCTTACCAAGTGCCAATTCGCCCTGAGAGGTGGATGGGCCATCAGCGATAACCTCGCCAGCCTCGACTCTGTCACCCTTGAATACGATAGGTCTCTGGTTGTAACAGTTGGACTGGTTACTACGAGTAAACTTGCTCAAGATATATTCATCTTTGTCATTGTCATCTGTACGCACAATAATACGATTAGACTCTGCGCGCTCAACCACACCGGCACGCTTGGCAACTACGCAGACTCCTGAGTCAACAGCAGTCTTTGGCTCCATACCTGTACCTACGACCGGAGCCTCTGTTGTAAGAAGCGGCACAGCCTGACGCTGCATGTTGGATCCCATCAGGGCACGGTTTGCATCATCGTTCTGCAAGAATGGAATCAATGCAGTTGCAACGGAGAATACCATCTTAGGAGACACATCCATGTAATCAAACATCTGCTTATCATACTCCTGTGTCTCTTCACGGAAACGACCGGATACGGAATTACGGACAAAATGTCCCTCTGCATCCAACTTCTCGTTTGCCTGTGCTACATGATAGTTATCCTCTTCATCTGCCGTCATATATACAACCTCGTCTGTAACGCGAGGATTCTTAGGATCTGTCTTGTCAATCTTGCGATATGGAGCCTCAATGAAACCATACTCATTGATTCTCGCATAGCTTGCAAGAGAGTTAATCAAACCGATATTAGGACCTTCAGGAGTCTCAATCGGACACATTCTACCATAGTGAGAATAGTGTACATCTCGAACCTCAAATCCGGCACGATCTCTTGACAAACCACCGGGACCCAGGGCAGACAGACGTCTCTTGTGAGTCAACTCACCCAGAGGATTGTTCTGATCCATAAACTGTGACAGCTGTGAAGATCCGAAAAATTCCTTTACTGCCGCTGTAACCGGCTTAATATTAATCAAACTCTGCGGAGAAATACCCTCCAAGTCCTGGGTAGTCATTCTCTCGCGGACAACTCTTTCCAGACGTGACAAACCAATGCGGTACTGGTTCTGCAACAGCTCACCAACCGCACGAATACGACGATTGCCTAAGTGGTCAATGTCATCATCATGTCCAATCTGGTATTCCAAATGCATATTGTAATTGATGGACGCAAAGATATCCTCTCTTGTAATATGCTTAGGAATCAAATCAGCAATATTCTTCTTGATTGCCTCTGCAATCTCTTCTTTCGTATCATTCTCTTCTAAAATCTGAGCCAATACCGGATAATATACCAATTCTGTGACCCCAAGTTCCTTAGGATCCATTTCAATATAGTTGCTAATGTCAACCATCATATTAGACAGAACTTTGACATTTCTTGTCTCAGTCTGAATCCACACGTATGGTACGGCCGCATTCTGAATGGTATCAGCAAGTTCTCTGGTAACTTTCGTTCCGGCTTCTGCAAGAATTTCACCTGTGGTTGCATCCACTACATCCTCTGCCAAAATCTGACCGTTGATGCGATTTCTGTATGCCAGTTTCTTGTTGAACTTGTAACGACCAACCTTAGCCAGATCGTATCTACGAGGGTCAAAGAACATTGCAGAAATCAGACTCTCTGCACTCTCAACAGTAAGTGGCTCACCCGGACGAATCTTACGATATAATTCCAAGAGGCCAGCCTCATAGCTTCCGTTTGGCTCTCTCTCTGTGATGGAAGGATCCTTACCCAGAGAGGCCATAATCTTAGGCTCCTCGCCAAACAAATCAATAATTTGCTGATTTGTACCCACGCCAAGGGCACGAATCAGAACGGTAATCGGAACCTTTCTTGTTCTATCCACACGAACATAGAAAACGTCATTAGAGTCTGTCTCATACTCTAACCATGCACCACGGTTAGGAATAACGGTACAAGAATACAACTCCTTACCTACTTTGTCGTGACCAATTGCATAGTAGATTCCCGGGGAACGAACCAACTGGCTGACGATAACACGCTCAGCACCATTGATAACAAAAGTACCTGTCTCTGTCATCAGTGGCAAATCACCCATAAAAATCTCATGCTCATTGATTTCGTCAGTCGCTTTGTTGTAAAGACGGACCTTAACTTTCAAAGGAGCAGCGTATGTGGCATCTCTTTCCTTGCACTGTGGAATTGTATATTTTACATCGTCTTTGCATAATGTAAAATCAACAAATTCCAAGCTCAATTGACCACTGTAATCAGCAATCGGAGAGATATCGGCGAAAACCTCTTTGAGTCCCTCATCCAGAAACCACTGATAGGAATCCTTCTGAACCTCAATCAGGTTAGGCATCTCCAATACCTCTTTTTGTCTCGAGTAACTCATACGCATGCTTTTTCCGGCTTTCACCGGACGTATTCTGTTTTTCTCCATTGACGTTTCACCTCTCGTTTTTATTCTGTCTATTGAAAAATGGGCGCACAAATGCCCATTGCACCACAATAAAGCACCCTATACTATACTACAAATCTTTTTCCAATGCAAGAGAAAGTTTTGAAATATTTTTACAAAAAAAGACACGGTATTCCACAACTGAAAAACCGTGTCTTTTGATGACTTATGTCATTGTAGCAAAAAGCAAAATTACTTCAATGTAACCTTAGCGCCCTCTGCCTCTAACTTAGCCTTGATGTCCTCAGCAGTTGCCTTGTCAGCGCCTTCCTTAACGATCTTAGGAGCTCCGTCAACTACTTCCTTAGCTTCCTTCAAGCCCAAGCCAGTTGCCTCACGAACAACCTTGATAACCTTAACCTTGTTAGGACCTACTTCTGTCAACTCTACGTCGAACTCGTCCTTCTCTTCTGCTGCTGCTGCGTCTCCGCCTGCTGCTGCAACTACAACACCTGCTGCTGCAGATACGCCAAACTCTTCTTCACAAGCCTTTACTAAGTCATTCAACTCTAATACGCTTAACTCTTTGATAGCTTCGATAAATTCTTCTGTTGTCATCTTTGCCATGATAATTTCCTCCATTTAAAAATTTGTTTTCGATATTTTCGTTTTTCACAATGAAGTTCTGCTCGCTAAACTCAAACTTCGTTTACACTCGTTTTCGTTAATCTCACAGAACCACCTCGCACTAGGCTCTGACTTCGCCTACTGCTCGTCAGTCGCCAAGTTACTTTCGGCGTCTGCTGCTTCCTCAGTAGCTGGTGCTTCTTCAACCGCTGGAGTTTCCTCTACAGGAGCCTCCTCAGCCGGAGCTTCCTCTGCTGCTGGAGCATCTGCTGCGCCGCCGTTCTCAGCAATCTGGCTGATAACTCTGGCGAAGTTAGCCATAGGAGACTGCAAGCTTCCAAGCAACTTGGAGAGCAATTCTTCTCTTGATGGCACTGCCGCAACCGCCTTCATTCCGTTCGCATCGTAGAATGTACCTTCTACAACACCGGCCTTGATCTCAAGTGCAGGTGCATTCTTAGCAAATTTAGCCAAGATACGAGCCGGAGCTGTTGCATCCTCTGTTGAGATAGCAATAGCGCTAGGTCCTTCTAACACTTCTGAAAGGCTCTCGAAGTCTGTTCCTTTGAAAGCGAAGTTCATCATTGTGTTCTTGTATACCTTGTAAGTAACGCCTGCTTCTCTTAATTGTTTACGCAACTGTGTGTCTTGCTCAACAGTCAAACCACGATAGTCAACAACTACTACAGACTGTGCATCCTTAACGTTTGCTGAAATCTCTTCGATGATTGGCTGCTTTAATTCAACTTTTGCCACGTTTCGTGTACCTCCTTATTTTATTTCATCTTGCTTAGACCTGGAGATTTTATAACGTTGCTTTGTCCAAAACAAAACAAAGCCCCTTTGTGCTAGACAAAGAGGCTCTAAAAATCATAATCATATCGCCAAAAGCGATTGACTGTCCTCGGTAGGTAGATTACTCTGTTACGCCCTAAGGCACCTACTGTCTACGGCAACATGCTTGTGCATTATATCATTGTATTATTTGAATGTCAATAACTACTGTGCAACTTTTGCCACGTTCACCTTGACACCAGGTCCCATTGTAGGAGCTAATGTTACGCTCTTAATGTACTGGCCCTTCAAGCTGCTTGGCTTAGCCTTGTTAATGGCATCCATAAGGGTCTGGAAGTTGTCCGCTAATTGTTCCTCTGTAAAGGAAGCTTTTCCAATTGGCACATGGATAATGTTTGTCTTATCCAATCGATACTCAATCTTACCAGCCTTGATATCAGCAACAGCCTTGGTTACATCCATAGTAACTGTACCTGCTTTGGGGTTAGGCATCAAGCCCTTAGGTCCAAGTACGCGTCCCAAACGACCTACAACACCCATCATATCAGGTGTAGCAACAACTACATCGAAATCCAACCATCCGTCGTTCTGAATCTTTGGAATCAAATCCTCAGCTCCAACGAAATCTGCGCCTGCTGCCTCAGCCTCGTCTGCCTTAGGTCCCTTGGCAAATACCAAAACCTTGACATCCTTACCTGTACCGTGTGGCAAAACAACAGCGCCACGAATCTGCTGCTCAGCGTGACGACCGTCACAACCGGTTCTGATGTGAGCTTCGATTGTCTCATCAAACTTCGCAGTTGCATTCTTCTTTACCTGTGAGATTGCATCTGCTGTCTCAAATAAAGCTGTCTTGTCATATGACTTTGAAAGCTCTAAATATTTCTTTCCTCTTTTCATTATAAAATACCTCCTGTGGTAATATCGGGAGAGGTCCCTCCCACTAAATTCACTTCTTAATTACTTGGTGTTAGTCAATAACCTCAACACCCATGCTTCGTGCAGTACCTTCGATCATGCTCATTGCAGCCTCAAGAGATGCTGCGTTCAGGTCTGGAAGTTTTGTCTCAGCGATTTCCTGAACCTGAGCCTTTGTGATCTTAGCAACTTTCTTCTTGTTAGGTTCTCCGGAACCGGACTGAATCTTAGCTGCCTTCTTAATAAGAACTGCCGCAGGTGGTGTCTTAGTGATAAAGCTAAAACTTCTGTCCGCATAAACAGTGATAACTACAGGCACAATTGTGTCTCCCATATCTGCTGTCTTTGCGTTAAACTGCTTTGTAAACTCTACAATGTTAACACCATGCTGTCCAAGAGCAGGACCAACTGGTGGTGCAGGTGTAGCTTTACCAGCAGGAATCTGCAACTTGATATATCCTTCGATTTTCTTTGCCATTGGATAGTTCCTCCTTAATTCATTTTCTTAACATCTGTGAAACTTATTTCTACCGGTGTTTCACGACCGAACAATTCCACATTGATGGTGACGCTCTGCTTGTTGTGATTCATTGACTGAATAACACCAACGGTGTCTTTCCAAACGCCGCCAATGACAGCAACGGTATCACCCTCGCCAAAGTCAACAACAATGTTCTCAGCTTTGATACCTAGCGGTCTCATTTCAGCATCCGTAAGTGGTACAGGCTTACTTCCAGGACCAACAAAACCGGTCACGCCTCTGGTGTTTCTGACAACATACCAGGTAACATCATTCATAACCATATTGATAAGAACATATCCCGGAAACATCTTCTTAGAAGAAGTCTTTCTGACACCGTCCTTCACTTCCGTGACATCCTGCATAGGGACACGCACTTCAAGGATCTGGTCTTCCAAGTGACGGTTCTCAATAGCCTTATCGATATTCGCTTTGACCTTATTCTCATAACCCGAGTAGGTATGAACTACATACCACTTTGCCTCTGCCATACTACCTCTGCCTCCATTACAATTTCACTAGAAAATCAATGCCATACTGGATTGCGTAATCAAGGATTACAATGATCAACGCAATTACAATCGATGATACGACAACTGCTACTGTCTGTCGTCTAACCGATGGTGCCTCCGGCCAGATAATCTTAGAGAACTCTGACTTCAGGCCTGCCCAGCGCTTAGATACTGTTTTCTTTTCAACTTCTGCCATAACAATCTCCTTTACTCCAATTACTTGGTTTCCTTGTGTAAAGTGTGTTTCTTGCAGAACTTGCAGTACTTACTCGTTTCCATTCTGTCTGGATGAGTCTTCTTGTCTTTTGTCGTATTGTAATTACGCTGCTGACATTCTGTGCATGCCAATGTTATTTTTGTGCGCACAACTTCCACCTCCACTTTCATTTTCTTTGTGTTTTTCTATGCCCAAAATTGAGCATAAAAAAAAGACCTACTTCCGTCGCTTAACGATTGTACCATAGCATATCGGTCATCGTCAAGATATTTTTGCTCTCACCCCTTGATTTTTCCGGCCTTTTCAGAATAACATCTCTTTATCCACGAGATATAGCCTCATATATAATAAGAAGCTTCTACATTTTGTAGGTGACAAAAAATGGCCCAGATAGTATAATGTAAGTGGATAAATGGATTTTTACGCCCTATTGTAGCAAATGCAAATTGTGAGAAAAGGATTTTCTCATTATTTACTACAAATTTCAAGGAAGAAAGGAGGGGATGTCTTATGGCAAAGATTGATGCCGCTTATAATTATCTTTTGACCACCTATGGCAAAGCCACAGGTTCTCGTTATGATTCCCATAAGAAGAGCGAGCTGCGAAGCGTTTATAACAACATCATCAAAATAAACAAAGAATCCCCTCTTTACAAGATATCACAAACCGGGGATGTGACTCGTTTCGCTATTGACATTAAGGAAAATGCTCATCGTATTCAGAATGTGATTGCTTCTCTCTCCGAGGCAGGAGAAGACATCTCTTCCGTTCTAAATAAAAAGATCGCCGTATCCTCCGATGAGGACGCTGTATCCGTCACCTACGTGGGGGATGATGCTGCAGACAGTGCCAAGACTTTTGATCTTGATGTAGTGCGCCTAGCTACTCCCCAGGTAAATCAGGGACATTATTTGAAGAGATTAGACCATTCCTTTGAAGAGGGAACATTCTCTTTTGATTTGGATACCACCTCCAATTCCTATGAGTTTCAATTTAATGTGAATCCCGGGGATAACAACTTCGATGTGCAATCTCGTATTGCACGTTTGATTAATCAATCCGATGTGGGACTGGAAGCAGAAGTGGTTATGAATGACGGCACCGAGAGTGCTCTGCGCATTACCTCAAAGCAGACCGGACTGGCTCCCGAAGAAGATTATCTCTTCCGTATCCAGTCAGGTACATCCTGGAACGAATTAAACATTTTGGGCATCGGGGAGATTACTTCTCCTGCCGAGAATTCTGTTTTCCGCCTAAACGGTACAGAACACTCCTCACTGGCAAACACCTTTACCATCAACAAATCCTTCGAAATCAGCTTGCATAAGCCCACAGAAGATGGTAGCCCTGCACACATCGGCTTCAAGGCTAATACAGACGCCATCGGTGATAGTGTGGATGAAATGTTGCAAGCCTATAATGGTTTGGTGATGGTAGGCCACAAGTATTCCGCCAGCCAAAACAATCACAAGTTGATAAACGAAGTCACCAGCATCGGTCGGAATATGAAGGAGTCACTAGCCGCTGCCGGAATTATGGAAGCCGAGGATTACACCCTCTTTTTAGACCGTGACGTTCTCTCCCAGGCCATTACCGGCGATAGTGCCAAGGATCACTATGTAACCCTGAATCGTTTCAAAAATGCACTATCCAGAGAAGCGCAAAAGACAGCGCTCAATCCTATGAATTATGTAGACAAAGTAATTGTGGAATACAAAAATCCGGGCAGAACCCTTGCTGCTCCATATGCCCCAAGCGCTTACTCCGGTATGTTGATTGATCGTTTCTTATAAGTGAATGTTTACCCCTTTCGTAACATATACTTTCTATATATGTGTTGCGAAAGGGGTATTTTATGCAAGTTTATAAGAAATATATTTTGTCCTATATGTTCGTCTGCATTCTTGGTGTTCTATTACACTTCACCTACGAATGGTCTGGTTACAATCCGGTGGTCGGATTTTTTTCTTCCATAAACGAGTCCACCTGGGAACATTTAAAACTCTTATTTTTTCCCATGCTCATTCTCACCATCTTTCAGGCCCCGAGGAGTACCAAAAAGGACTCCGGTTGGCTCTGTAGCAGAACTCTGGGTATGCTATCCGGCATGGGTTTCATTATTGTTGCCTTTTATACTCTGTGGGGTATCACGGGACGATTAATCGACATCATCAATATCGCCCTCTATTTTGTCGGCGTTTTTTTTGCTTTTCTGGCACAAGAAAAGGTGTCGAAGGAAATCATATCCCTCGGCACCTCCACCTGTATTGCAATTTGGATTGGACTGACTGTTTTATTCATAATCTTTACCGTCCACATCCCAAACCTGGGCCTATTCTACGACCTGCAGTTGCATCCAAAATCCATTTAGCAAACACCGGATTCTGTACCCTGTTTGCTCTTTCCGCAGTTGCTGGTCTTATTCTGTCCGGCCTTATTCTTGCCGGCACTGTCCTTGGCGTTCTGGGCCTTGTCTTGTAGCATATTCATATCCATAGCGCTGTTCTTGGCACTATTCTTAACACTGTTCTTTGTCTTTGACATACTATCATCTCCTTTTCTCAGTGATAATGATAGTATGTCATCTGTGAAAAATAACTATACTATGAAATAGTCAGTGGCAAAATTTCACTGTCAAAATTAGCATTCTTCCCGGGGATCAACCAAAATGATATCCAATTCTTTTCCCACAGCGTTGGCATATTTTACCAACACTTCCAATGAGGAGGTATGTTTCTTTCTCTCGATACGGGCCACATTGGCGCGATTAATTCCGGTGGCTTCAGCCACATCCTGCTGCGTCATGGATTTCTCCTTGCGTAACGCCACAAGTTGATCCACCACCTTGCTATTCAAATTTTTAGACGCGTTCTCAATCAAAATCTCCTTTTGGTTTGTCTGAATTGTATAATCCATATGCATCAACCTCACTTCACTCATTCTATGGTAATTATCTGCGTCATCGACGTGCTTATATCTGATCTAATTTCTTTGCCGCATCCTCGTAATGGGGTGCCGCCTTCTCAAAGAATTCTCTCGCCTCCGAGGGACGATTCTGCTTTTCCCTGGCAATTCCCGCATAGTAGTAGGAAAGATAGGATTGTGCTCCTGCAATCTTACCCGTCTCACCCTCCACAGCTTTGGCAAACTCTATAATTGCCTGTTCATACTGCTTGCTATCCAAGTAAACCATCCCCATCATAAAACAAAAATCTGCTAAATGCTCAAAATCATCGCACACCGCTTCCAAAACCACTCCGGTCCGACCCTGATTGCTGTTTAACAAGGAAAATCCGTATCCCAAAACCATCTCGATAACATAATCATCCTTCACATTTAGATTAAATGCCAGGCCAGTCTCGAAATACTCTGCTGCGGTAGTATAATCTTCTATCAAGTAGAAATTCTTCCCCAATGTATATAGAAGATACCCCGCTTCATTCTGCACTTGAAAAGGAGCCTCCTGCAAATCCTCGTCCCGGTGTTGATTCACAAAATTCTCCAGCTCTATCTGATAGAGTTCAATGCTTCTCTCTATATCAACCCGGTCCCCCGTCATATCATCATGAAAAAAATCCTCTGCTATCATCTTCTATTCTCCTTTTCTATCCACAGTTCATCCTCTCGCACCCTGCACGAAAAGTTCACCACCTTCACGCCTGCCGCCACAGCCTCCCGGTACACTTCCGCAAATTCCGGGTGCATCTCCTCATTTGGCAAAACCTGATGAACTCCTTCCATCTGAATCACAAAAGCCAAATAAGCGTCAAATCCTTGTTCCTTGGCCTTAATCAATTCACGGATGTGCTTCACACCACGCTCTGTGGGCGCATCCGGAAAATATGCTATGCCCTCTCGTTCCAGCGTGACCCCTTTCACTTCCATAAGGCACTTGGTTTCCCCTTGTTCAAAGTAAAAATCTATTCTGGAATCTCCATAGGTATACTCCGGTTTGATATAGGTTATGTCCCGGACTCTTGCCAGGTATTCTCCCACAACCACGTTAGGAGCTTGGGAATCCATATTGATCAGACCGATTCCATCCTTGTACACTGCAATCAGATCATACTTGGTCTTACGATTAGGGTTATCCGCCACCGCTAAAATGATGGTCACTCCGGGCAGCAGCAGTTCCCGACAGCGGCCCGTATTCTTAACGTGCACCGTTTCCACTTTCCCATCAACCTCCACATGGGCAATGAAGCGGTTAGGACGATCTATGAATTTTGCCTGTATTGTTTTAGTATACTTCATATATTTCTATTACAAGTTGTACTCCTTCAATAATTCTTCCTGAAACTCTGCGTCCACGGTAGCACGCTTCAAGTCATCCAAGCGATTGTCCTGAATTAGGTGTTGATTCAGTATGTTAACCACTTCTAATCCTTCCGCTCTTCCTTCCGCTCTTCCTTCCTCTATCCCTTCTGCTTTCCCGGCCTCTACGCCTTCCAGTCTTCCTTGCTCTCGCAATTCGTCCTTAATATACTCAATCTCCGCCACACGATCTCGGCGTGCCTTTTCTCTCGCCTCGATTTCCAAACGGATCCGTCTTGTAAGACTCATCTCTCTCATTGCTTTAATCCCCATCTGTATTCCCACATTACTTGACTTTATCATATCCAATTCCTCCTCCGTAGTTGCATTGAACAATTTGACCCACTCCGCGAGGCTGTCCTCCGGTGCAAATGCTTTTTTCAATTCTATGATATGAAGTTCCATCATATCCGAGAAATCCTCTCCCCGGGAGTCTCTCATACGATATACATTATGACCGTTCTCATTGTCCGTCAAATCAAAATCTAAGATACTAATGCCAATGCAGCGACGCAGACGCCCATAGTCTTCTCCCCAACGTATATCATCCGTGTACATTCTAGCCAGGTAAAACAAATTGCGCTTTCTCCAGTCCTTCTTCTTGGCAACCTGCATCTCCAGATTCACCTTGGCGTCATTATTAAACTCCACCTGAACATCCAATATGCCTTGTTTCTGAGTTCTCCATCTACGACCGAGGAATGTGTTCATCAGTCGTGCGGAACGAATCTGTTCCACTGGCACCTCCAAGGTTGCCGACAGAAAATACTTCCGTATCGTCTCAATGGACATGAACTCCTTAAACACATAGTCTTCTTTTAGTGATACAATCCCCATATAGCTTCCTCCTTTGATTGAAATCGCAGGAGTTTTGATATATCAAATCTCGAAAACCATCTTCTCTCAAAAATCCTGCTTATAACGTAATGGAATAAAAAGCATAGATTTCTGAAAAAGAATAGATTCCCTAAGATATATGAGGGGAACTGCCCCCAAAAATAAGAAATTGCCTAGAAATAAATATGCTTTGGAGAGATTATACACCCTCCAAAGCACATTTGCAATCATTGTTTGTATCTCGAATGACACATCATATTATGTGCGATAACGACTCATCTATGGCTATCACAAATCTATATGAATGTTTCACACATCTGCCACCTCCAGCATAATCTTAATTCGGTCTGCCATATTATGCTCTTCAAACACCTTCTGCTTTCCATTGTCAGCTATCTTTCGACGAAGATCTTCATGTTCCAAATAAAAGTAGCACTTTTCCACAGCATCTTCCATGCTTTCGTATACCACCATTTCTTCTCCATAAGAGAACATTTCTACCAATTCTGCCTGATAATTGGAAAGCAAAAATCCCCCACTGGCCATAATGTCAAATGCTCGCAACGGAATACCTGACTGAATTCCTTTTACACTGATATTTAAATTAATGTTCGATGCAGCAAATACATAGGGCATTTCGTCGAAATAGTTGACGGTTCCGCAACATTTCACCCCCTGGAGCATGGGATAATCCTGCCCGGAATATAGCACTGTGTCAAATCTTCGTCCCAATAAATTCAGCAAAACAAGTCGTTCTCTTCTACTTGTCTCTTGGTCCAAGATATGGACCAGTCCAGGCTTATCCAATTGAAAATATGTATTTGGGTCAAGTTCTTTAAAATAAGCGTTCATAGATTCTATCAAAGGTTCATCTATGACTTCATTTAGAATGTAAGCTCCGTACAACTGTTGTTGGGCGTTTATAACCGCATCCAGGTATCCCTTCGTATACTGATTGCAAATCTCCGTAAGGGCCGGATATTGCCCCTGATATAAACTGCCGATAAAGCTTATCTGTGTTGCATATTTCTTTATCATTGCATCCGCTGGATGTAAATTTTTATATCTGGATACATTCACTCCCAACGGCAAATGATATACCGTATCGAACCCTTGGCGCTGATAAGATTCCGCTTGTATTCTGTCAAAGCAAAAAACATAATTACAAGAATTACCCAATGTATCTTCAATATTCCTCACATTAAATGGGCAGTCATATCCCCATGAAATATATTTCAGTCCATAATGCTGACACATCTTGGATATCTCCGGGAAATAGTTGATAGAAAAACAAAAGTCGTATTTCCGAGGCGTCACTTCGGAGAAAAACTGCTCCAATTCACTAATGTCCTGTTGTTCAAAATCAAACAAGAAGGAATCATAAGCGATTCCCATTTGATTAAATGTGTCCCAGATGTCGTTTTTGTAGAGATGTCCTCTGGATGCACTCCAGTCATACAATAGTACTTTCATTCTGATTCATCCTTTTTCTGTGTTACGTTCTCAATCACGTCTTTAAGTTTTGTGGAGCTTGTGGATTCCGTATATGGGAAAAAGATTAAATCTGCTCCATGTTCCCTCAGCCACGCCCGATCTGCCAGCCAGTTGGGGTCATTCTGATAATCGCTGCCGGAAAACTGCACATCAAACCTGTACTTTCTGTAAACGTCCCGGGTTCCTGATGACACAGCAGGCAAAATAAATGCCTCGTCGACATATTTGCACGCCTCCACAATTGTCCTGCGTTCCTCCTCATTCACATAGAGACTCCGGGCTTTCCCCACGCCGGCCTGTTCGTCTGACACCACACCCACGATCAAAATATCGCATTGTTCTTTTGCCCTGCGGAGTAAATTGAGATGTCCAATATGAAACAAATCAAAAACACCTGCAACATATCCAATATGATACTTTTTGTTTGACGTCGGTTCCTCCTCTTTCCCACCGATTAAGTTTCCGCCACGAATCGTCTCCGAAGTTGCCACCCCCATGTCATCCCGTTCTATATGAGGATCATACACCCCATAGTACTTGACTCCCAGCCTATTCAATTGCATGAGAACGGGTCCATAGTTCTTAATACACACAATCACCTTGCAACATTCCAAATTCTCCGTATATAACACTTCCGGTGATTTTACATCCACATCATCAATCGTTCTACCCCACAGATTAGGATTATTGTCAATCAGCGCTTCTATGCGAATCTTATCCCCATATTCAGCTATGAACTTTCTGGCCCATACCCCACTGCCAAAAACATATATCTTTTTATTTTCTATGTCCTTTAGTAAGTCCACAAAAATATTCCTGTACTCTGTTTCCGTATAATTAATCCGCTGTTTGTTTACATTGATTTCACTTGATTGTGCCAAATGGTTTCTGTTGTAATCCGCCAAAAAGTCCATATTTCTCAGTTTCTTTATGTAGGTATCTCCCATGGTTCTATAGACACTGATTTTACTTTCTATATCATACCTTGAAAGAAAATACTCCATTGGAACCAGTTCTTCCATCTTCTTGTCTCCCATGTACAATATATCAAGAGTCCTGACCAGCACAACCTTTATCGGATAATTTTGCTCTTTGAATTCCTGATCAAAAAAGACATATTCACCATCCCGATAAAACGAATTCAGTGGCACCATATCAATATATACATCCTGATATATCGGAGCCAGTTCAGATGACTCCCCCTCATTTTCCTGGGAGGACTGCAAGATTAGATTTAAAAACTCGCATGTCTTTCGGATGAACAGGTCCTTATCCTGAAATATCAATTCCCTCAGATATTGCAGTACAGTAGGTGCACTGACTCGTTCCATTTGTACACCTATCATTCTGTGATTGGCGCATTGTCCAAGACATGCCTGTTTGCATGCCACCATTCTGATTCCTTTACTATTCAAATCCTCTGTATTTCGAAGCAATTCTTGTATCCTGGCGTTTCCCTCCGGATATAATGCACGTTTAACAACTATACCATCCTTTTGCAAAATTGTGGCAGTTGCATTCTCCTTTCCTCTGTCCATCGATGTTGTCACATGGTCAAATTCATAGAATTGGCCATCTTTAGAACAATCAATGAGATATGCATTAGCCGTTTGGTGAAACATCCCGTTTTTGACGATTCCCTCATATAACTTTGGCAAGTCCATAAATACCGTTTTGGGATTGCGATAAACAGGGGTATAACGGATAGCCAAGTCTTCTTCGGGCAAATAGTCCCACGCATATATTTGTTGAGGCATCTCCAATCCCGGAAGTACGGAATATCCTCTTCTGTCATAAAAACCTGCCTTATCAAGATATTCTTCAATGTCACATCGCGCATAGCATCGGCCGTCTATAATCTCCCTATCTTTTTCCGTAAGATTCCGATAATCCTCAATGCCATCAAAAACCCGGTTGGTATAAGGGTCAGAATCACCTGCAAAAAAACGCAAAGCCATTCGATTGTCACAGGCCAAGAAAAGATGTCCACCTTCTTTTAGGTCATTTCTGCATCGAGTAAGTACTTCTATTGGATTTTTTTCTTCCTCAATCAAATGCCATGCCACGATATAGTCATATTTGCCATCACCGGTCTCCACCACACCTCTTGACAGAATGTCCTGCCGCAAGACCTCTGGGAAACATCCTTGAAAATGTATGGTCTTGCCCTGTTGCCACGGATACCAATTTAAAAGGCCTAGTATTAAGTTGTCCTGAACTTGTTCCTTCGTTTCTGTCACGATACCTCTACCTTATACTTGATTTCTGCAAAAAATCCTACCTATACCAAGGTGTAATAATTGTGTTTTCATCTGTTCAGCATTTTTCTTGTTTGCCACCACAAAGCAAGCATGGGGGTATTCTTTTGCCGCTGTTTCTGGGGACAGCACCGGTAGCCCCCCTATCTCTCTTCCCCATAATGATCGTTCATTATCGCAAAGTGCCACAATCTTTTTTTGATGTTCCTTAAGCAGTAGCAACGTCAATACACCATAGCTACCGCCGCCAAAGATTACCACTTCAGAACAAGAAATATAATCCACTAGCTGGCGGTCTCTTTCCTTTGCGCGACAGTCATCCTCTTGCAGCCAATTTGCGTAGGCACTCAAATCACACAAAGCCAACTGAAGTCGTTTCCAAAACTGCTCCGAAAAGTCCTGTTCATTTATCACACCTTTTTTAATGGCTTCCTGTATATGTGTTTGTAGCCACAGATAACTCTCACCCAGGTAATAACTGTCGACATCATACCCCACCTTGCGCATTACCTTGTCCAGCTCGCAAAGAAAGCAGCTTGTTAATTTTAATGCCACACCTTTTGTCATTTCAATATTCTTGTCTTGAAGCAGCCATTGAAATTCCTGATGTACATATTGTAGCACTTCTGCTTTATAACTGGATGCTTCCATCCTATCAGTCCTATAATAATATAAAAAATCAGGCAAATACATTGCCCGCCTTGCATATGTCTGCACTTGAACTAAAAATCCAATATCCTGATATGCCGCACCTTTGGTTTCATTTAATCTGATATGGTACTGGTTCAGAAAATCTTTTCGGTATAAACCTGTCCATATACCTGCATCACAAACAAATAGATTCGGTTTCGTTTTAGGTATTACAGTACACTCAGATACTGCCTCATCAGAAGCAACTGCATAACCCTTTCTATAGATTCTATGACCCTGGAAATCAGAGAAATATCTAAAATTTGCTTTTACATAATCCAAATTATGTCCTATAGCCTCTTCATATAATCTCTGAAACATATTCCGTTCCACATTATCATCTGTCTCAACAATTGCGATGTATTCTCCTCTAGCCACCTGCAAACCCAAATTAACTTGATACCCATAACTTTTTACATCTGATTCAATCACACTGATTCTTGCATCTTTCCGGGATAATTTATCAAGAATATTCCTCGTCCCGTCACTTGATCCGGCATCAACACAAATAATTTCTATTTCCTGCAAAGATTGTTTCATAACACTTTGTACGCATTCTTCGATATACTCTGCCACATTTAAAGACGGCATTATCACCGAAACCTTTGTTACCATATGCCACCTCCTCTGTGCAATATCTTGTTCCCATCCTATAGCCCTATCTCCGGTTTGCTCCACAGAATCTCGTTGTCGGGTACTCCTAAGTTGAGTAAGTTGTCACGAATTTTCATGGCATCTGTTTCATCCATAATCGCAAGAACGATATAATCAAAAGCCTGGGACATAATCATTTCCGGGGATTGGACTTCACAATAATCAAACATCCTATCTTTATATTGTTTATCCACCCATGCCACAATCGTTATATCTGTGTATTTACATAATTGCGCATAGTAACTCTGGCCAACCACACCTGCGCCATAGATAATAATTTTTTTCCCCCGCAGTAAGCTATACTGCGTGCATATATATGTATTTAGATTCAAATATAAGTCTTTCTTTATATACTGAATAACGTCTCTTCTGTAAAAACTCTCTAATGCGTTGGTCAGGCCCTTCATATTTAGCTCGCTAAACAGCACTGTCAATTCCTTCAAAAGACGGACTTTCTCCTCAATATTATATATGTTTCTACGATTTGTAATCGAAGTCTCTCTTTTTCTATAGTGATAGTATGCGTCATTTACAATGTAGATTCTATGTGAAAAACATACAGCCGCACAAAGGCATAGTAAATCCTCTCCATATGACAGAGTATCCGGGACAAGACTGTATGCTTTCCTCGCTATATTGCTCCGAAACAGCTTTGACCAGATACTTGGAGAAATTTTACAGTGATCCCCCAAAATATATTCTCCGATAAATGTCTCTTTTTGATAAGGATCCATTTCCATCACCCCGCCCGCATACGACCATCTCACATTCGTTTTCTCATCATCATAATACCCCGAATGCACCATATCAGCATCATATTGCTTTGCCTGGTTCAATAGGCTTTCAACCATATCCCGGTCGACATAGTCATCTCCATCTACAAACCACACATATTCACCCACAGCGGCACGGAGACCAGCTTTGCGGGCAGATACCAGTCCTCCGTTTTCTTTGTGAATAACCACAACACGACTATCAATATTTCTGTAATAATCGCATATTTCTCCCGAGCCATCAGAAGAACCATCATCCACCAAAATAATCTGTAAATCTGAATATGTTTGGCTACAAATGCTTTCTACACACTCTCGCAAATATGCCTCAATATTATAGATAGCAACTATCACACTAACCATATTAACGCTTCCTTTTCACTGTGGTCTCCTACATACATTATAAAACGCTTCCGTCAAAAATCTCGGTTTATCATATATAATTTTGATGTTGTCAATCCCCTTTTCCAGTAGTTCAGCCCTTATATTTGAGGCCATCTCTTCCGACAAGACTGCAATTAAAATGTAATCATATTCCAGATTCCCGATGTCATCAATACCATAAACTTTCTTGTCCAAATCAATTTTTGTTTTATCCTTATCAATCAGACCAACCAGTTCATATTTATTTTCCGATTCTATCTGCAAGGCAAATGATTTACCCACCCTGCCTGCGCCATAAATTAGCACTCGTGAACCATGTGGAAAAATACATTCACTCATTACATAAGTAGGGAGTTTAAATCTGTCATCATCAAAAAATTCATTATATGCATTGATAAAATCCACAGATAAGAACTCCTCTAATTTCTGAAGAATCAGTTCATAATGTACAGACTTTGAGAACACTCGCTTGAATGAATCATATGTCAATGCAATTTGCATCATCCCTCTCCTGTCCTTGCTGTATGTATAAGACCCAGCTCTCTCCCTGTGATGATATAATACATCATGGGAGATATACACATAATCTGCATTTACTACACATCCCGTTGTCACAACAGTGTCGTCGAGCCTTCCAGATATATTTTCGTCAATTTTATTGATTACCTCTGAAATGATTCTGCGTTCTATCAGTTTAAAACACAGTGACCCGTTTAATCTTTGTTCATCGTGATTATAATTATTGGGAAACAGATGTAATAGCAATCCGTTCTTTATATCGTTTACCTCATATAATCCCTCCGGAAGGGTGTCTTTTAAAACGTCCTGACTTTTTCCCCACAGATAGTTCCGGTCACTGGCTACAGTGGCAATTTCAGCATTATTCTCAACCAGATATGTGTACAACCGTTTGTACATATCTGGTTCAATCCAATCGTCTCCATCAACAAATCCAATATATTTTCCTGTTGCATTCATTACACCTGTTTTTCTCACTCTGGTAAGCCCCGCATTTTTTCTATGGTGGATCACTTTGATTCTGTGGTCATTCGTGGCATATTCATCACAGATTCGTCCGCTCCGGTCCGTAGAACAGTCATCGACCAATATAATTTCAATATTAGAAAAACTTTGTCTCAGAACACTCTCAATACACTCGGCAATATAATCTTCTATATTGTAAACAGGAATAATTACACTAATTGTTTCCATCACAGTATGCTTCCTTATACTCACTTTCCAGCAAAGAATAAATATGAGAGTTCCACCATCTTCCATCCATATAGTGGTTATCTCTCAATTCTCCATCTTTATTGAAACCAAACTCCTTGGTAAAAAAGTCAACTTTCGCCTGATCATATTCATAAAGTTCTGTCCACAGTCTATGCAAATTCAATTCATTGAAGCCATAGTCAAACATAAGTGTACAAGCTTCTTTTGCAATGCCTTCATCGTCAATATATGACTCCTGGTAGCCCACATAGAGAGATATGTCTGCATTCCTCTGAACCCAGTTGATATAACACAATCCGCAACATCCCAAAAGTTCTTTTGTTTCCTTTTCACAAATAGCAAACATAATTGTGCCCGGGTCTCCCACCACCAATTTGTCATACCAGCTCTTTTGCATTGTCATATTGAGTTCTCTGTATTCCCTGAAATTCCGCTTGAAATTGGGAAGATTTCTCCACTCCATAAGTTGTGGTAAGTCTTCTTCACGCAATGCTCTCAATATTACCTTATCGCCCACTAACATTCTACATCCTCCCATCTGACATCCGTGTCGGCCTCCACATCTCTATTTAATCTTTTCCCGATAATCTTTTCTGCTTCGTATGGCATAACAGCCCCCTTCTTGGCAGGTCTCAGAGGGAAAATATCATCTTTGGTAATGACTTGTCCCGCTTTGATTGGTTTATTGAAATATAGGGAGCGCCTTTGTACCACTACCGTATCTGACTCGTTACTTTCTACTCGTTTTATTCCATCTCCCAACGCATCATATAACCGATTAGATTCCTCAACCATTTCTCTCCAAGTTCGGGGATTCATAGAAAATTTATGGTCCGGGCCCTCCCGGTCATTGTCATCCGTAAAATGTTTTTCAATCACTCTGGCGCCCAGTGCGATGGCCCCCAATACTGTGGCATGACCGAAGGTGTGATCTGATAATCCTAAAACTACATTAGGGTATCTCTTTTTATATGTGTTTAACACATTCAAGTTGATACTTTTAAAGTTCTCGGGGCTTGCTGTGTAGTTTGTATTGCATTGCATTAACACAATATCGCTACATTGCTTTTCCAAAATATTCATGGCTCTATCCACATCTTCCATAGAGGATGCGCCGGTGGCCAGCAATACCGGCTTTCCTTTTTTTGCAATGTAGTCTAATATCTCTGGCCAGGTAATATCCCCTGAACCTATCTTAAATCCATTGGAAAACCTGTCCGCTAGATCAACGCTGTCAAAATCATAAGGACTTGTCATATACTCTATGCCAACCTCATCACACTTAGCCTTTAACTGCGCTGTCCACTCATCCGCAACACTCGCATCGTCATACACGTCATATACGGATTTGGTCCAATTTTTCTGATGAGAAAGCTGCCCTCCCATAGAGTCAAACCCATTGCGGCTCACAATTGTTTTTGCTTTGAAATTTTGAAACTTTGCGCAGTCAGCCCCGGCCTCTTTTGCCAACTCGATAAGCTTGTATGCTCTTTCCAAACTCCCATCATGGTTAGCGGCAATATCCGCGATAAAATATGGTCTGCAATTGTCTCCGATTTCTCTGTTACCAATACAAAAGTTCATATGCTACCTCATTTCTGTATAAAATAATGTGAGTATAATTCTCTATGCTTCTCCATCCACTCTTTCAACTCAGTCATTTGCTGCTCATACCCTTTGGGGTGGTATGTCGTATGGGTTGTTACCGTCTTCAAACAGGTGTTTCTCCTTGGTTCCGTAACACCTAATACTCTAATATTTGTCCGCTCAAAAGTTGCACAGATTTTTCTCAGCAAATCAGCTTTGGAGATTGGTTCCTCACTGTGCAAATGGTATATTCCGGTCATAGAGGTGCCCAGTATCTCTTCTATAAAACAGACAAATTCCAGAGATGACACTCCGTTAATCACCACATTGGAAAATCCATTGACCACTCCTTCCGCAGTCATTATCCAATGAAATAACCCGGAAGCCTCTTCACACATATCGGGTCCCCAAAAATCTGATCTGACTGTCAAATCCTTGGAATTATGTAATTCTCCTCTGTACTTTGTAATATTGTAACACCCGCGGGCATCACAATCTGCTGTTTCGGGGTAAGGGGCATTACTTCCCTGAAATACTCCCGCGGTACTAACCTGAATAATTTGCGTGGGTGTTCCCTCAAAAAAATTCTCCAGCCAGTGGGGAAACTCTTCATTTATAGCATGAGCCATCTGGGGATTGGCCTCGCTGGCCCCGACCAAAAGAGCAACACAGTTTATCACCACATCAAAATAATGTTGTTTCAAATATTGAGAAAAAGTCCTTGTGTCACAAACATCTAATAACACTGTCTCTTCCCTGCACTTTTTTGTTTTAGAGATATCACAGACATCATATCCTTTTTCAGCCAGATAAAGCGTCGTCATATGTCCTAGCATTCCGCCTGAGCCGATTACAAGTATCCTCACATTTTCTCCTCTTCAATAGATTTTAAATACCCTGCATTTCTGACATGGCCCTGATTGATTTGCTGAACCTCCGGATTGTCCTCCAAAAATGTCAAAACCTCTTCCATGGAAAAAGCATCTTTTCCTTTAAAGTTTGCATAAACCCTTTTCATAAATTCAAAATCATCTTCTGTGTCCATAGTCCAACGCATACCGGATAAGTCCACATCATTTTCGAAGTTGTATATATTGAAAATACCGTTATTCTTCCAGATGTATGGTGTCACATGCTCATGCTCTGAGGGTAGTTCTGCCTCCAGATATGCCTTTTCTAATGCTTCAAATGTGAACACCTCAACATCAATCCCCTCCGGATAGGTGGGTTTTACTGTATTGCTTACATAATCATAATTATTATTCAGCAAAAGGGATATCGCTTTGTTTATGATTCCCGTATCCTTCAATGGATCATCTGCTGTGATTCTAACAATAACATCCAGTTGAAACTCTTTTGCACATTGGTAAAATCGCTCCAAAACATCACTTTCACTTCCCCGAAAACAGAGAATTTTCTGCTGCATGCAAAGTTTTTCTACCACATCATCCTCTTTACGGGATGTAGTGGCAACGATGCAACTATCAACATCACTGTCCTGCACCCTCTTAACGATGTGTTCCAACACCGTTTTCCCATTGAGATTTTTTAGTATCTTTTCGGGGAATCTGGTTGATCCCATCCTCGCCTGAATAATTGCGCCGATTTTCATATTATCTCCCGTCCTGCTCATCAAAGAATGCGATTGTCTGTCTCAAAATGTCCGCCTGTTTAACCGCATCAGCTTCATCCCAGTAATCTGTTTTAAACTGTAACATTCTGGGCTGTAAATATTCTGCATTGGGACAACTCACCTCACGATAATCATAGTCTCCATAGGCTGTCAAATACTTCTCCCGTCCCAGGAGATTCATATTTTGGAACGCCGGTTCCATATAGGAGAGTTTCCATGCAGCATAAATCCCATCGCCACCCAACTCCATATATTTCTTTCTGAATTGATACCAATCTACTTTATCCGTATCCAAGACAACACAAAAAGCCCAGTAGGAATGAACATCTCCATCGTTCACTTTCTGTGGTGTCAACCAATTACATCCTGCAACCGCCTCGCAAAAATGCGCCGCCGCAATTTGTCGCATCTCCACAAGTTCATCCAATCGTTCCAATTGCGCCAAACCCACAGCACCTATTAGATCAGAGGGGCGATAGTTCCACCCCAGAATAACATGCCGATCATAGGCAGGATCTTGTATATCGTCTTTCGTAATCCGCCCTTTCTCAAGCCCAATGGAGCCATACCCCAGTCCGGAGTATCGCCGAAGTTTTAGCGCAAGATCTTCATCATCAGTAAGAACCATGCCACCTTCACCGGCAGTCATATGCTTTGAACTTTGAAAACTGAAGGATGCCATATCTGCCAAGGTACCTACCATGCGTCCTTTATACTTGGCCAAAAAGCACTGTGCATCATCCTCTATCACTATAATTCCTTTTTCATGGGCCAGTTCCATAATAGGATCCATATCCGGGCTTAATCCATAAAGCGACACTGTAATGATAGCTTTTGTTTTCTCGGTTATCTTTTGTCGAATGGTATCAGCCGTAATAAGAAATGTCTCCCTGTCCACATCTGCAAAAACCGGTATTGCATTTGCGTGCAGAACACATAGAGACGAGCTGCTCATAGTAAGCGGTGGACAGATGACTTCATCTCCCTCCCCTACTCCTGCAGCTTCTAGCGCCATATGTAGTGTAGCTGTTCCGTTCACCATGGCAATGCCATACTGTCTTCCAATCTTTTTCGCAAACTCTTTCTCAAGTTCTGTAACCATTTGGAAGCTGGATTTACTTCCAAACTGTCCATCCAAAACTTTCATAACATATTTTTTTTCCAGTTCTCCGACCCTGTCTATCTTCTTCATCTTCCACTCCATTACTTCTTCCATAAACTGGGCATTACAATATCAGCCTCAATAGTTTTAAACTTATCTGCAATTTCCTTCATAATCTCAATGTTGATTTCCTGCTCAAAGAATTTTATGTCTTCCTTTAACTGTCCAAGATTGTCTACACCAAACACCAAGCTATGAATGCTATCTGTTTGTTTTACAAAATTCATAGCCAACGCAATCTTTGAAATATGGTACTTTTGAGACAATTCATTGATTTCTCGGATAATAGGCCTTGCCCTATGCAAAAACTCCGGAACTTGATCCTCTGTCATCAGAATCAATCCTTGAATAAAAGCACTCCTAGTGTCAATAATGGTGTTATTCCTTTCCTCGGCAAGTTCAAAAATCTTTTCATTTTTCATTCTTTGGTCGAAGATAGAATATGGCAGCTGCAGATAGTCTACATATTTGTTGCGAATACCGCACTCTGCTTCCGTAGTCTCATATACAGAGACCCCAACATATCTGGCATATCCTTCCTGTTTCAATCGATATAGCGCTTCAAGGATTTCATCGTCAAAAACATACCTTGCACTGTGGAGCAAATATGCATCTATGTAATCCGTATGTAATCTTCTTAATTGCTGTTGTATCTCATCTTTCAATACCCGGTAATAATCTTTGGCGTTTACGTCATCCAATCGGTTTGGTTGAAATTTGGTGCTGAGGAAAATATCGTCTCTATTCACTTCCCTGGTCTGAAAAAAATGTCCCACAACATCCTCCGCCGTGCCATACTGCTTGGCTGTGTCTATGCGGGAAATCCCATTCTTCACAGCATATTCCAATATGTTACACGCTTCTTCTACTGAGGGTTTTTTCTGCCCACATATTCCGTAGTCCATGCCAAACTGAACTGTACCCAGACATAGCTCCATTCTACTCACCCTTTTCACTAATGTTCTTCTACATTTTTTAACAGTTCTTGCAACTGTTCCACATTCAGCCACTCTGTATTATTGCCGGAGTTATATTCAAAACCATACTCCAACTTCTTACCGCCGGGAATAATCATATCGTCATGCCACCAATCCATACATGGATATATCACAAAGTTCTTGTCGTATTCATACGTATGCATGGCATCTTCCCTTGTAATCATCACTTCGTGAAGTTTTTCACCTTCCCGAATACCCACTTCCGGCATATCACATCCCGGAAGAATGGCCTGAGCCAAATCTGTTATTTTAAATGATGGTATCTTCGAGATAAATGTCTCGCCTCCTCGAGATTCCTCAAGAGCCTTTATCACAAGCTGCACACCCTCTTCCAGACTAATCCAAAATCTCGTCATTTTATAATCCGTGATGGGAAGTTCTCTACCTCCATTTGCAACAATATTTCGGAAGAAAGGAATAACAGAGCCCCTGCTTCCAGCAACATTTCCATAGCGAACAATAGAAAATGTTGTATCTCTAAGACCCGAGTAATTGTTGCCGGCAATAAATAATTTATCCGAAACAAGCTTAGTTCCGCCATAGAGATTGATGGGATTTACTGCCTTATCTGTGGACAGGGCAACTACCTTTTTCACACCACAATCCAACGCTGCATCTATCACATTTGTTGCCCCGTTGATATTCGTCTTAATGGCTTCCATGGGATTGTATTCACAGGCAGGCACCTGTTTGAGCGCAGCGGCGTGAACCACATAATCCACACCTTCAAAGGCTCTCTTCATCCTATTCAAATCTCTCACATCACCTATAAAGTAGCGCATCACATTATCATATTGCTTAAATTTGTTGCGCATAATAAACTGTTTGTATTCATCCCGAGAATAGATGATGATTTTTTTGGGCTGATAATGTTGTAAAACATATTCCACAAAATGGTTCCCAAAGGAACCTGTTCCACCTGTTACAAGTATTGTTTTTCCATTAAGCATAATTTACAATCTCCTTTTCAACACATCTTCCAATGCAACTCTTTCCAGCTCTTCTAAATATCCACCCCTTGTTGCGTTTTTTAGAATCAGTCTGTTGTCTTTGGCATATTGCCTTGCTGCCGTATACCCTTTTATGATTCTATCCAGCTCGTAAATTGGCTCTTGCTGTGTTTTACTCACCAAAAATTCGGCCGTTGCCTGTTTTTCACCACACCTTCTGATTTCGCCTTTTGAATTTCTGATACAGGAAAAGCCCAAATCAATCCCTAACATATATATTTCCTGAAATCCCATATAATAAGCCAACTGAAGTACGGAGTAAATCACCGTACTGGTTTCATAAACGATATCGGTGGCGTCTGACGAGAAACTTGGAAGATTTTCATATGGGACATCCATACTATTATAATAATAGATATTTTCCATTTTCCCTGCGTATTTTAGCAGACCACTTTTAACAGCGAACAACACGTACTTACATTCTCTTGTTAATTTCGTCACGCCATACTTTTCTATTTCATCTCTGGCATCCGGATCCTGCGCCACATAACATGTTGGTCTCCAATCCGTCATATGAAAACAATTGACAATACTGTTAACCGAAAATGTGAATTCCTCTTTTAGTAATTCGAGATCCTCAATTGTCAAACTCGGTCCCGTACCAATCACAAAACACCTTTTGTATTTTTTTCCGATGTCTTTTAATGCTTCTAATCGCCGAATTTGTTTTTCTGGATGTTGTAAATCATAAGAAATCCATCCAAATAACAATCGGTTATTCAATCTCACTATGTTTTCGTCATTGACTCCTTGTCTTAGGAGCATATCTTCAATTTCTTTCGATCTCATAATTGTGCATATGACAATTACGCACCTATCATCAAATTTAATGTCATAATATGAGCACACCAATTTCTCATTTATAATTGTTCCATGCAATTGTTCATTACAATCTAAATAACCTTGCCATACAATATCCCTATAATTGAGATATTCCCCCACAATCCTTCCATAATTTCCTGCCGCCGCAAGATATATGGTTCTTTTTCCGCTCAATAAATCACAAAAATCTTCTAACTTTTCAAATGTGTATAACATTTTTTCATCATCTTTCCATTGCTATCAACTCGTATTCACCTTTAGGGCAAAATCTTTTCTATCTCTATCGCCACCCCATCCTCATCATTTGTGCCAGCAATAATATCTGCCTTACAGAAGATGTCCTCCATAGAATTCCCCATAGCTATGCCTATTCCCGCTTTTTCTATAACAGAAAGGTCGTTCAATGAATCTCCAAACGCCATGATGGATTCCATATCAATGTTTAATATATCAGACAATCTGTCTAACGCCATACCTTTATCAACATTAGACCTCGTGATTTCCAAGTTATCTTTTACACCCGTTGTCATATTTAATTCTTTCTTTCTGACAAACCAATTCTTGACTTCTTCGTACTCTACCAACTGTCCATTCGAATCTTGGTAAAAATTTATCGTTATTTTTTGAATCTGATTCGAGTGTTCTGTAACAATTTCGTTCATATTATCCACCCATGTTCTGTTGGACTGTAAGTAAACCTTCCTAGATTCAGGCACACGCAACTTTTCAATGATTTCCTTGCATTTTCGAGGCGTATACCCCTTGCCGTCAACAAAGTAATCCGTGTGGACATCATGTTTTGCAAGAAATGACATTACATCATTAGCCACTGTATATGGTATCGTTTCTTCAAAAATACAACAGCCGCTCTGATAATCATATAGTGCCCCTCCATTGGCCGTGATGGCATAATCAATCTCTATCCCATAAAACAGTTTGAATGGAATGAGTTGGTATGGACTGCCTGTGGAAATAACGATAATCATCCCGTGTTCCTTTGCTCTTTGCAAAGCAGACCTATTCCTCTCGGAAAGGCGACGTCTGCTGTCTAGCAGAGTCCCATCTAAATCAAGCGAAATTAGTTTTATTCTTCCCATTATTTGTAACCTTATTATTCTGTTCCATTTCCACTACCTGTCTCCTGATTTGTGTGGTTGATGTTGTCTTTGTATAGGGCAAATATACTACATCAACCCCGACAGCATTCAGTTCTGCCTCAAATTTGTTCCATCGTTCTGTACCTTGATAATCATCACCGATAAAGATAACGTCAAAGTGATACAGTTCCCATAGTCGCCTTTTATCGCGAAACCTAGTTATTTCAGCCCTGTCCACATCTTTCAAGGCGGCAATAATTCTTCTACGATCAGATTCCGGAATGATTGGAGAATTTGGCTTCATTTCTCTAACCACTTCATCACCGTGTACTGCTACTATCAAATAATCACAGTATTCCTTTGCTGCTTCTATAATGTTGAGATGTCCCACATGGAACAAATCGAATGTTCCATCGGTATATCCCACTTTGTATTTTTTCCCCATTTAGTGTACCTCTTCTGGCAATTCTATCCTTGATACAGGATGTGTTTTCTGTTGATTGCTTGGAGGAAGTTCCAAATAATTTCCGAACTTATATGTAAGCCATCCTTCATAGTCTGCAGGTCCTTCCAACATATTGTCTTCAAAGAAATAATCGGCGTGTTCCTCGTACCACTTTCTGTAAAATCCACAAGTTCCCTTTGGAGCAGGAAACGTGAGAATCCTTACCATCTCCGTTGTTTGGTCTCTATACTTATCTACAAGAGTATCATATTTCTCGATTAATTTTTTTCTTGGTATTCTGGACATCAAACGATAGATGAATCTCTTGCATAAACTGGGTTCATTGTTCTTTCCCACTTCCGACCAAAGCTCTTTTCGCAAAACGAAGCATTGAAACCTATGTAGTAGCCTTTGCGCCCACCCATCAGGGACATTGTCCATCGGAAAAATATCAATAAATATTCCCTGTTCATATGGCATAAACTCCTGACCCAGTCGTATAAACTTTGTGCCTTTCCGGCGAATTTTTCCGTATCCCCAACGATAGCCATCTGTGCTGTGAATATCTTGAAAGTAAAAACGTTCCTTATCAAGTTCTGTCTCGCATATTTGCACAAATCTCTCGTAATCTGTGCGAAGCATTGCAATGTCTGCGTCATCATCCCATGGAATAAATCCTCCATGTCGAATTGCACCTAACATTGTTCCCCCAACCATATTGTAATGGATGCCATGTTTACGGCAAAGGCGGTCCACTTCTAATAGCATTTCCAGTTCAATTGCCTGCACTCTTTTTAATTCAACCTCATCCAGAATATGTTGAGTTTCCATCTTATGTGTACCCCTGACTCTCACCACAAAAAACCTTGCACCACAATAGTGCAAGGCTACCCATGATTCCACGCGACTCCATTCGCACTCTCAATAAATCCAATTTATGTGTATATAATCTACATTGTTTTTATCGGATTATCAAGCCAATTCCTTAATAACTATAAAGCAATCATCTCATCTTTTCCATATACTTCCAGCCGACTCATTATTCTCTACAAATTAATAGTAACCCTCCGTAACTCCTCCTGTTAACATCACCCTAAAATAAATGTGCCGCACAACTTCTTGTTGACGGCATATAACCTTACTATATATGCAAATAATAATCTGCCACATTGGTAAAAATATCCGTCACTCCCCACAATACATATTCCCGCAAATCCAGATTGTTTGTTCCCCTGTCATTATGATATAAGGATTCTATACTGTTCCAGGCCCGAACCGGTTTCGTTTTCCATCTCTCAGGCAGTTGGCAATCCAGACCACTCACACTTGGATGCAATGCATCTGCTCTTGCATAATCTCCCCATTTTATGCAGTCGCTTAGAGTTCCCGCAAGCATTGCCGTCTCACAACAGATATCTATTTCCTTTATTCTCTTAACAGATTCTGCCCAAAACGATGAGTAAACCATATACTGTTCCATTTCATACTTTTGTACTATCTCATACGTCTTTTCCTCTATTCCCGGATAGTGAATGACACCTGTCTTAAATTCTACATTAATTCTTATATTCTTTTCTACACAATATGATTTCAAGACATTAAGAACTTCCTCAAATGTAGGGATACGAACGTATTCTTCCCTACAGGCAGGTACTATATCTTCCGAATTCTTTATCTTAATCTCCCTCAATTCTTGTAGTGTATAATCCATCAGCCGACCACTGCCACACGTCACACGCTCTAATGTCTCATCATGAAAGACCACCACCTGTCCATCCTTTGTTAGCTGAACATCCAATTCTATTCCCCGAATATTGGGAATCTGCGCTGCTTTCTCAAAGGCCAGCAAAGTATTCTCCGGGCATTTCATTGACAATCCTCGGTGTGCCCATATTCCAACATGCTCTTTCTCCTCCACCATGGCACCCTTTCTTAATCCCTTGTCCGATTGAAGAAACTGTTCCATGATGTCTGTCATAGACAGGGTCTCTTCTTTCGTAACTCCCACACAAATCGAGTTTCCCTGGCATTCTTGCATAAAGCCTAATATTTCGTAGACCAAGCCGGCACCAATGTATTCTTCCTCATATATATCCCGCTTCGTTGCATCTTCATATCGGACTTCAAACTTTTTTGTCATCCACCATGGAGACTCTGCCAGAATATATCCCTTTGTTCCGGAGACGATCAATTGTCCCTCTGACTTCACGCCCAATCCCATCTTTGCTGTAGCCATTCCATTTTCGAATGTGAAGAACAGCTTTGTATACTTATCCACTCCATTGGGCGCATTGATTGACTGGGCTTGTACCTCTTTGTAGTCGCATCCCATCAGTTTAAAAATTGGCAACATTCCATAAGTCCCCAGTTCTGTCACACTTCCACCCGTCTCAATATTTGTGAACTCTCTATTACTAGTGCTCTCCAGCTTTGTAAATGCCGCCTCCACATCGCATATTTCACCAATTACACCGCTACGGGCAACTTCTATTAATTTAAGAAATCCGGGGCAATATGCAGTCTTCACAGCCTCGCGTAATACAAGTCCATTTTCCTCTGCAATAAGAAACAACTCCTCTGCTTCCTTTCGTACCAGCGTCATAGGCTTTTCACACAGTACATGTTTTCCGGCTTTCAGAGCAGTTTTTGCATACTGATAGTGCGTCTCATGGGGGGAGGCGATATACACCGCATCAGACATAGTAAATAATTCATCGATATCCGATGTGGCTATGGGATTCATACGTTTTCCGTCACAGAATGTTGCTACGAATCTCTCTGCACTTTTGCTATGTGGGTTGTATACACATGTGAGAACAGCATCATTCACCATCAAGATATCCCTTACAAATCTCTGTGCAATTCTCCCCGTTCCAACAATGCCTATTCGTATCATTTTGTCATTTCTCCATCTTAATTTCTCTCTTTAACTGATTTCCCATCATGCAAATTGTTTGCAAAGCTACATCCTGAACACTCGCAGGAAAAGCTCGCATACACGGATGCGTTTCATAGCTAAGCGTTCCGTCAAAGGCAATTTCTCTCAATGCTTGCGCAATATTGTCCCAATGTAGTCCATCTTGTTCCGTTCTTCCAAACGTGAACGGCATCTGATGTAAATCATCTGCAACATCATTTTCATGTAGGTGCAAAACTTTAAGGCGGCTTCCCACCGTAGTGATATATTCATATGGCTCTCTTTTAACCAGCTGTAAATGCCCTGTATCCAAGCACAATCCAAAAAGTTCTTCCCCAGCCTCTTCATTCAGTACATCTATATAGCCAATGGCTTCCTGTGGGTTAGCACAAGGCCCCTCAACGGTTCTTGGACCTATACCCGTATAGAGATTTTCAACACAAATGCCAACATGATGTTCCTTTAAAAATGGAATTAGACTGCTGTAATATTTTAGATTTTCTTCGAACTCTCTATCCACCCCAAATTCGTAGCGTAACTTACATGGATGAATCACAACCCACGGGATGTCCATTGCCTCTGCAATCAAAATGCTCTTTGGAATGGCCACCTGCTGCATATAAATATTTTGCTGGTGTCTGTCAGGCACCAAAAATGGGTACACGGAATGCATCTGTGATGCACGTATTCCTCTATCATCCATGGCCTGTCTATACTGTCCAAAATACGAAAGCAAATCTTCAATAGGCGCATCAAAGAACTTATTGATATTTCCTTTGTACACGTCTGCACTTGTTAAAAACGCATCTAAATTCAAGTCTATGCAGGTAAATCCGGCTTTTGCAATTTTGTCAAAAGCCTCTTCAATTGGCAATTCCGGAAGTAGTCCCTTTGTCTGCACTCCAACGGTAATCATATTTACTCTCCCAACACTTTATCCGAATAATTATAATAGTGGTCAATATATTTTTGATATGGAACTCCCATCTCCTGCAATTGCTGTCCGATGGCATCGTAATACATATTACATATAAGCACCGTGCGTTCATCTTCCGGTATGGAAAGAATTTCCTGCGGACTTTTGATGGGAATACCAAATATCTCTTTCCCCCAATGTTCCTGATTGTTATCTACAAAAAAAGCTGGCGGATACTTCCCCCCCCAAGAAGTCATATAATTTGCAGCCATCAATCCTGCACCAAAAAGAATCAACTTCTTCTCCGGGTGATTCAGCATCGTCTCAAAATTCAAGGCATTCTCCCACTCCCGGGCTATGGCATACAGCATCTTCAGCATTTGCTTCTCTAGTTCTTTCGGTGCCCTCTCAAAAAGTCCCTCAGTATCAAAAATTATGATACCGTCAAATCCGATTCGCCAAAGAGCACCTATGATACGCTGCCAATCTGTGGTCTGCTTTCCCCTTCCCTTTGTAAATGTATAGGGCATTTGCTTATCATTATGAAAACCGTCATTATCATTGGCGTGTACCAGGCAAAGCATATCACCTGCCTCTTCCATCATCCCTCGGACATTTTTTGCCAGAATATTTCCATATCCTATATTGACACATATACCAAAGAAAGAAGAACTGGTACATCGATTGCCGAATGCAACAATTCTACGAAGCATCTCTATCTCTGAAAAAACACAGTGCCGATATCCTGACACATCATCACCCACATATCCATTTTCTATGTAAACATGTACCCCAAGTTGTACAAGATGATCTCCATATGCGTCCACAAATTGCTCCATTTTTTCAAGTTCACAACAGTTGACTGTCTCAAGAACCACATACTGTATGCAATGCTTTTTTACATGAGAATACACCTTTTCCATAATTTCATCATCCACATTTTCCAGTGGAACAACAATGCCGGATACCGCCGTGGCATTACTTGGCATCTCTTGATTCCACTGCATCTCTATGCAGGAAAATCCCACATCTGTAATATCATCCGCATTTATTTTGTCGTGATACAAAACGCCATATTGCATAATCATTCTCCATTACGCTTTCTCATAAACAATTCCACAATTTTTGACATAGCAATAGATTCTTCCTCAGTCAGCTTATAGTCCTTCTTTCCGGTCCCGTTAATCTTACTGATAAATTCGCTAATTTCATATCGCAATCCATCTCCTTGAAAAGCGGGTTCAAAGTGCTCAATGTCACTGGGATCTTCTCGGCGCACATCAAACTTGTGGGTCAGCCACCACGGTGACGGTGCAAGAATATATCCGTCTGTACCAGCAATCACCAGTTCACCCTCAGACTTCACTCCCACGCCCATCTTGGCCGTTGCCATGCCATCGTCATAGCGCAGTTGAATTTTCGTGTATAAGTCAATTCCGTCTTCTCCCAGAATGCTATCAATTTGCACATCCTGATAGTTTGTACCAAAAATTTTAAAAATTGGTAACAGCGTATATCCTGCAAATTCCAAAAAGGCGCCTCCGTATCTGGCATCCGTTCTCTCTCGCGATCCTATGGTAGCCAATCGGGTAAAGCAAGATTCCACATCTTTTATTTCACCGATCTTTCCGCTTTTTGCCACATTCATCAACTGTTGAAATCCCGGACAATATGCCGTCTTGATTCCCTCCATCAAAACAAGCCCTTTATCCTTAGCCATATGATACAATTCCATCGTCTCATTATGAGTAAATGCCAGAGGTTTTTCACTCAACACATGTTTTCCATATTCCAGGGCAGTCTTGGCATACCTATAGTGAGTCTCATTGGGAGACCCGATATAGATTGCATCTATTTGTTTCAAAAAACCTGCTAAATCCTCTGTATATACCGGTATATTTTCGTCTTTTTGAAATTTTTCTGCACTTTCTCTCTCCGGATTATATGCACATTCTATTTCAATTCCACTGACATATTTCGCCTCGGACACAAATCTGGGGGCAATACGGCCGGTCCCCACAATTCCAACTCTCACAATGGGAAATTTTTCTTTTCGAATCATAGTGGACGACACATTTGCTGTCCTATCCAGATATACTACCTGACAGTATTTTTTCAGATAATCAAAGTGTCCTCTCCAGTCAGATCCCAACACAAAAACATCCACACCATACTTTTGAATGTCTTCGATTTTTTGTCCCTCATGATCCTCAACAATGATTTCATCTGCAAACCCCGTTTTGCGGACATTTTCTATTCGTTCCAGCAACGGGTCCACAACATTTACTTTGCCTCTGGCTTCATCAAAATGTTCTGTTGTGACACCAACAATGAGATAATCTCCCAATGCCTTAGCTCGCTCCAGCAATTTGTAATGTCCCTCATGAAACAAGTCATAGGTACCATATGTAATGACCTTTCTCATTCGTTTCCTCCATGAATAAATCCATTGCCTTACCCAAATAGTTTGGCATTGATTAACATCTCCATTTGTTCATCTGTCAGTTTCGTCTGAAACTCTGCCTCCATAACCTCTTTCAATCCTATCATCTGTTCCTTATAGAAAGGATAATCGTGGGAACTTCCCGCATTTCTCGGTGTCATATAGTCTTCCCCATAATTACATCTCAGGATTCCGTCATACCCTATGGGAACCGGTATGGTGGTATTTTCAAAGGGCATCTCTATATAGGAATCGTACCATTTCTTATCACAGTGATACCAGTCCCAATCTGCGGCCAGCGCTAACATACAACTCACCTCTGAAGTAGGTTCATCCATATATCGGGATGACACAATATCAAATATCTTTTTGACTTCATGGCGAAGCCTGTTGTTATAATTGATAGCCACCCCAAATTTCTCCTCAATGTTCTTCATTAGAGATAGGACTTCTTCATCATAAGGTCCTTCTTCCGGAATGCTGGCTTCCACCTTCAACAAAAATTTCAAGGAATCCACCAAGGCATCCAATTCTTTTCTGTCAGACGGAATATGATCCACCGGAAATACATCAATCCCCACCACATAAGGGCAGTAATGAAAATGTTCTAAAAATTCCTTATCAAAATTGATATGTCTTCCATTGATAATTCGAGCTTTGACAATATCATCTGTGGGATCATTATAGACACTTTTGAGTTCGTACCAAGAATCCAATCGTTCAGGAGCGTGTTCCAGGAAAGTCATATAATCGTTCCTTAACATTCCAATATCCAAATCATCATCCCATGGTATATATCCCTGATGACGGACTGCACCCAACATCGTTCCCCAGTCTGCAAAAAACGAAATATCCAGTTCCTTACAAACACGGCGAATTTCCTCTAATACCTCAAGTTGTGCCGCCCATGCCCGTTTCATCATGCCGGAAATAACAAAGCCATTTCTCTCTTCCTCTTGGAAGAAGTCCTCTTCAAAGTGTAACACGTTCTCTCTCCTATTTTGTCAAAAATGAAGCAATGATATCATCACAAATTACTACATGTTCTCTGTGCTCTGTCAAATGCTCCAGCGCTGTATGACAAAGCGATCTGCGATAACAAACCACTATCCCTGTAGCATCGTCAACAGCAATATTCCTCAAATAGCAAACAGGTAGTTCCAACACCTGTTCCGGATTTTCGTCCTCTTCGCTGATGAGCAAGCCTTCTACGGCATATCCCTGTTGCCTCAGTGCCCGATACATTCTGCGGCTGTCATTTCTTGCGCCATACACATAAAGCGTGTCAAACCTTTGAATTTCCCGAACGAATGTATCTCTCTCAGCCATGACCGACTCGAAATCGCCCAATCGACCAATAGTTCCGCAACCTTTGGAATTTGATATAACACCAATGCCCATCCAGCGGTTAGGGAACTGCGAAAATACCATTTTGGGGAGTTTTGTGGTAATTGTCCCAACCTCATTCCATGTTCTCACAATGCCTCCCCCTTGAGAATCATATTCATGGGCATAAATATCGTGAAAACAAACCATTTTCTTTGCGTATCTTCCAACATTAAGATAGTCTTCCATAGATGCTTCATAGCTGTGATCTGCATCGATAAACACGAAGTCATATTCTTTGCCAACAAAGTCCTTCGTGGTATGCGGAATCTGCTTCCTGATACAGGGTAGGATTTTTTGGAATTCTTTGAACTCATCCAGGCTATCTACAATATCCACCATATCATATACCAAATCCGAATTATTGCGATACAATACAGCACATATAAAATAGGAGCTTCTCCCTCTGTACACCCCCACTTCCATAGCTGTATGAACCTCCTGGTCCGCAAGGAATTGGCAAAATCCTGCAAATTCTCCGGGGACTTGCATCATACCATTATCCGTGTACACTGCTTCATCATCCAATTCCTTGAGCCACGCCAAAGGCACAATTCCATATTCTTTGATGTTTTCCAGCAGAAAGTTTATATCGTGTATCTCCTTATCAGATGAATGGAGAATTCTCTTTAATATGGTTATCTGTCTTTGTGTATCTGTCATATGTCTCTCTCCAATATTTCTTTGTTGCCCACCGGAACCGTTACAACTGTTGTCTCAAAATTCACTTCTATTGTATCATGAAACCACGACTTGTTGTAAACCCTATCCTCCTCTTCCTGTATGTAGGCAGATATCCGCACTTTATTACATTCACCTCGAAATGATCCCGCCACAATATCGGCTGCTTTTACGAATTCACGGCGCAAATTATCATTAAGACTGATATCAAGTTGCGCAAGTTCTTTCCATTCCTCCACAATGTTTCTTATCTCCAAGGAGTATGGTGGATTCGCCGGCATCTTTTTGGCTGTCTGAAGCAGATTTACTATCATGGCTTTTCTCATATCTTCCTTTGTCTGATCCGAGGAAATTCCATCAATAGCGGCGATATCTACCCCTACAATATGAGGGCACCCGTGAAATCTTACTAAGTACTCTCCTACATCGCAGAGATAACCGTCGGTCACCACATAGCAGCGCATATCCTCATGCTCCCGACAGGAGTATACATTGCGATAGTCGAACCAGGGATCCAGCTCCTCCTGAAGGATTGTCATAAGTTTCATGTAATCATTTCGCATAACAGCCAAGTGAAAATCCTCTGATGTGGGCAAATACCCATTTCTTTCCATTGCCCCCTGCAGTGTTTCCCCCACAGCAAACAGCTTAATCTCATGCTCGTCGCACAGTCTCTTAACCTCCAGATAAACCTCTAACTGAGCAGCCCAAATTCTCTTTCTGTCTTCCCCAACGATAACTCCGTCTATCTCCTCTTCCCGGAAAAATTCGGATGAAAAATCTATTTCCGGCTTTTCACTCTTATGGATAAATTTGTAATAATATTCAGATCCGATTTTTTCTGCGAATATTCTTATGTCCTTTTCGTCCTGATGTTTCATCACAGATAATTCTTTTATGGATTTGTTATAAAAGGGATAGTCATGGCCGGCACCTTTGTTGATAGGTGTCATATAATCATCGCCATATTTTTTACGAAGTAGCAAATCATAGTCTTTCGGCACCGGCACCGACATATTCTCAAAAGGCATCCAAACAGCATCATCATATGTATCCTTTGGCAAGTAGTAGTCCATGCCCACTCCAAGGCATGCCACCTGGGTCATATAATCTGCATCCTCTTTCCCATATAAACCGGACACTTCATCCTTTAATATCATCAGTTCCTGAGTGGTGGGATTGGGCTGGGCAAATTCCACCCCTGTCATTTCCCTGATTTGTCTGATGGTATCTACTTCATCCTTTTTCATTTGAAGATACTCTTCGCCATCCGGCGACAACATCTCCATGTCATCTCTGAGATGGCATACATAAGAAATCAGTCGTAGCACAGCAAGCCACTCTTCTTCTAAATCTTTATCACGAGGGACATAGTCAATAATAAAAATATCCACTCCGGCTGTAAATGGAAATCCATGGCATTCCTTGATTTTAGCCCGTTCCACCGTAAATGCTGAATTGTTTATGACTTTATCTGCATGCTCGCCCCAATCTTCTGCCGTATATATATTGAGTAACTCTACCTGCCCTTGATACTCCTCTATCACCTGGCAAAATCTCTTATAGTCGCTTCGGAGCATACAGATGTCTATATCATCATCCCATGGAATGTAACCCTGATGACGCACTGCCCCCAACAAAGTTCCCCAATCTGCAAAGTATGGAATATTATGTTCTTTACAAATACAATCAATTTGGTGAAGAATCTCCATGTTTGCTGCCCATGCATTCTTCATAAAAGGTTGTATATAAAAGCCCTCTCTCTCTTCTCCGTCAAAGAATTCCTTGGGAAGCACCAACTCTGCCCCATTCTGCATTTCATTGTTTTCTGTGGCATGAGACAGCGTTTTATTGGCACGTTCTATCCATTCAACCAGATGCTCATTGTGACAGATTCTATTAAAGTCCTCCATCATTTCTTTTTCGGAAATTCTGGCAAGATATGCAGTGTCACCAAGAAATTTTGCAGCCGTAATACCATATGCCAACATGGTATCTATTTTCTGTGTACTGACAAATTCCGTCCTGAGTAACTGGTTCCGATTAAAGATTTCCGGGTTATGTTTATACACCACATACTGATCTAATGCCTGATTGGATGTTTGAAGTACCCTGTTAAATTCCGCCAACTTCCAATAGGCCGTCACCAGATACTGCAATATGCCAAAGTTGTCATAGGGGTAAAGGTTTTTTTTGAGAAACGCCTCCCCGTACCTCACCATGTCCTCCCAGCGTTCTTCCTGATTCAGACAGTATAAAATATGGGTATGGCACGCATCCCAATATTCTGAATCACTTTCCACGTCAATTGCCTGAAAAGCCAGCCGGATCGACATTTCCCAATCCTCTATTGTTGTGGGATTTATCACTAACTGATACCGCATACGCATATCATTGGGAAAATCTTTGCACTCTCGTTCCAGCAGTTCCTGATTTCTCTCGTACTTTTGAATCCGCTCTTCCTCACTGTCATATACATATCCAAAATGGTGTACAAAACTATCCAGAGCCTTTTTTTGCCCAATCTCAATACCCGCATACGCTTCATGCACCCTGTGCTCAAAATGAAGTTGTGGATTTATACGGAGGATTCGGTCCACATTATGGTCTGCGAATAATGTCCCCTGCCGATCAAAATAGTTCCTTTGCTTATAAAATGCCACGTTATAGTTGTCGGATTCTTTAGAATTGAAAAATGCAATCAAATCTGAAGCATCTCCAAACCATTCGTCATCATCCAGATATAAAAACCACTCTCCTTTAGCCTCCTTTAATCCTGCATTTCTAGCCGCAGCAAAATCTTTACACCAGGGAAAGGATATAATATGATCTGTGTATTTCTCCATCAGCAGACGAACCTCTTTGTCACACCCTGTGTCTGTCAATATCAGTTCAGAAGGAATCGACTGCAAAATCGGTTGAATGGAATTAAGGCATCTCTCAACATTTTCATAATGGTTTGATATCAAGATTGAAATTGAGAGCACAATTTTGCCTTCGCTGTATTTCCCTTTTCCCACCATACTATACTTCCTTCCCATGGAATTTTTCATATTCTTTCAGTTCGTTCCATGTTTCTTTTATTTTCTCTCCGGCACGAATGTAGGCATCTATCATTCTCATTCCTGCGGATACCAACATACATATTTCTTCTGATTGACTATCAAACTGCTTTTTCATTTCGTCTTTCACTGTGTAGCTGGTTTCATTGACAAAAATATCATACATTGCCATATGAGGATGGCTTTCGATATAATCCGTTAGCAGTTTAATTTCCTTTAGGTACTCTCTAAATTGTTCCGATGAATATTCTCCTTTTTTATTTAACTCATCCAGCAATTCGTAATATACGCGCTTGTTCTTAAAAAAGGTTGTTTCTTCGTCGATGCCCTGTATGGTTTTCTCAATCTCTTCTCTCGCCTGCACCTGTGCGCTTTTATTCATAAAATATGGAGCCTTGTTAATAAGACTTGCGAAATCGTAAGATTCTGTCCTGCTATATTTCTCAAGAGCATCTTTCAGCGGCATAATAGTTGTCCCCTTGATGAGAGCCCCACCCTCCGTAGCATCTATCACATGCAATTCCGGAAACGCAACGATAGTATTTTCAAACCATTCCCGATACATACACATATTTTTCTCTGACAACACCTTTGACCCGTCTATCGCATCAATATAAAAATATTTCTCATTATTTTCATCGATGGCAGCTTCGTTTTCATATGAATCCATAGCGTGTTGCTGATTGTTCGGATAGGAAAGGTCCTGTCCCACCAAAATAATTGTGCGAAATCCCATTATCTGCGCCAGGGAAAACGCCGTATTTGCCACAGAACCACCTGTGGCCAATTGTCTCATCCCGGCGTGATGCTTTTCCAGTATGGATTTTGTGTAATTGTCACCATCACTCAAATAAAACTTTCTTCCCCTGTGCTGGTGCAAGAATTCATAGCTACATATCGTATGCGTAACCAGTGGCATATGACTGCAGTCCTCTTCTTCCATTATATCCATTTCCCCAAGATCAGGATCCACTGCTACTACAATATCCGGCCTGATTCCGTGTTTATATGCTGTCTTTAACGCCACGTCCACACAAATCACAAAAACCTTCCCCTGATATTCCTTCAGCTGATGGATATTTTTGTCAAGGGACGGCCCTGCAGAGATAATCACGGCGGCATTGTCTTCAACTGATTCTGCATGAAAAGGCCGGGACAATTCTATTACTCCGGCCTCCTCAATTAATTTCTGTATATTGTATAGATAATTTTTGGCTCTGCTCTCCTCGTGAAGAATTCTGGTTCTCTTTTCTATCAGAACACTGTCCAGTCGAAAGGATATGGCCCGGGCATATTCCTGATATTCTTCTGTCCATATTTTGTGGTAATTGGGAATGCGCCCTAAAAACAATTTGTTCATATTGTCATAATTAATTAACGTATATAGTACAGAATTCAAATTGTCAAATTTATTCTCTCCGGCAATGATATAGGTATTCTTTAACTCATTTATCCCGTCAAAATCATCTCGGGCCGTCAATTTTATGATGATGTCATCACTGGGTTCAAAGAATATTTTGATACTGTGAGGGAATCGCCGATTTAACTCCGTAATATATCCCAAATGACCAATACCAAAGATGAAAAAAATGGTATCCACTGAGCATTTGTCAAACTGTTCTGCCCATACAGATACCGGGAAGTCCCTATCGAAATCACTGACCTGTTTCCATGTTTTCCCATTATGCATTATCCGGTATTCTCCATTTATGTCATCCCAGTTCAACTTTTGTGTATTGATATTAATCATATGTTGGCATTCCATAAGAATATCCATGCGCCTTCTATTCTGTTCTGTCATTGTCATCCCCCATCATTTCCTTAATTTCCTCAAAGAAAATGGCGATTTCTTTCCACTGATAATATAGACAGTCTGCCATTTGATAATCATCTTGCGATTGGATGCAATCCTGTAAATTCCCCAATGCTGTGGAAACGTATTCCATGGGAATTTCTACGCCCTTTTCCGGAAGATAATTTGTACGGGATTCCATATCGGCAATCAGTCCCTTCACCGACTCCAACACTTCCTTTACATCCACACCTCGCCCCTGCCATAAACATTTTGCATAATTTGTGAATTGACCCGGATAACCCATCATAAAAGCCCTTTCTAGAACAAATGCCACGCTATTAATAAGCGTGGCATTTTATGATTCATTTTACTTTTGTATTTACTGAAGTAATGACAAGATTCCCTGTGTTGACTGATTAGCCTGTGCAAGCATTGACTGGCCAGCCTGAGTAAGAATATTGTTCTTAGAATACTTAACCATCTCATCAGCCATATCTGTATCACGGATACGAGATTCAGATGCTGTTACATTCTCAACAACATTGTCCAAGTTGTCGATGGTGTGCTCTAATCTGTTCTGGATTGCACCAAAATCAGATCTCATTGTTGAGATGCTCTCAATTGCCGTTGAAACAGTACCGATTAATGCCTTTGCATCACTTGCGTCTGTGATTGCAGCAATTGTGCTTACAGCACCTTTCAAATCCTTACCGGAAATGTTAATAGAATTATTCGTGTCTGTTGTATATCCAACAAATACACCTACACTTGAGTTGGAAAGCATCTTCTTGCCGTTAAAATCTGTGGTATCAGCGATACGATCAATCTCTGTCTTAAGCGCTGTAATCTCTGAGCTGATTGCAGATACGTCCTTGGAAGAGTTTGTTCCGTTAGCTGCCTGAACTGCCAACTCATTCATTCTCTGAAGCATTGAGTGAACTTCTGAAAGTGCACCTTCTGCTGTCTGCACTGCAGACACACCATCCTGTGCGTTTGTTGAAGCACGATCAAGACCTCTGATTTGCTTACGCATCTTCTCAGAAATAGAAAGACCTGCTGCGTCATCTGCTGCACGATTGATTCTGTAACCGGAAGATAACTTCTCTGTGCTCTTGGTCTGCTGATTAGCTGTGATGTTAAGAACGCGGCTAGCATTAGCTGCCTGCATATTGTGTTGTACTACCATATTTTTTTCCTCCTTGAAGTAAAGAATAGTTTTCCATTACTATTATCATCATTATATTGTGAAGTATCAGACACCGGTTATCATAAGATACTTCTGTAAGCACTTCCTTTGCTTTACACAACATATATCGGAGCAATCACCATTTCCTTAACCCCTTTTTTTATTTTTTTGTCATTTTTTTACAATATCTTGTGTTCACAAAAAAAGGAGCCACACCTTTGTGTGACCCCTTTATCAGTATTGTGTACGAATACTCTAAAATTGCTTGTAATCCCAAGATTACTGAAGCAGTGACAATACACCCTGTGTTGACTGATTAGCCTGTGCAAGCATTGACTGGCCAGCCTGAGTAAGAATATTATTCTTGCTGTACTTAACCATCTCATCAGCCATATCTGTATCACGGATACGAGATTCAGATGCTGTTACGTTCTCAACAACGTTGTCCAAGTTGTCGATGGTGTGCTCTAATCTGTTCTGGATTGCACCAAAGTCAGATCTCATTGTAGAGATGCTCTCGATTGCTGTTGAAACTGTACCGATTAATGCCTTTGCATCACTTGCGTCTGTGATTGCAGCAATTGTGCTTACAGCACCCTTCAAGTCTTTACCAGCAATGTTGATCTGGTTCTGAGTATCAGTTGTGTAACCAACAAATACACCAACACTTGAGTTAGAAAGCATCTTCTTGCCGTTGAAGTCTGTAGTATCAGCGATACGATCAATCTCTGTCTTAAGAGCTGTGATCTCAGAGCTGATTGCAGATACGTCCTTGGAAGAGTTTGTTCCGTTAGCTGCCTGAACTGCCAACTCATTCATTCTCTGAAGCATTGAGTGAACTTCTGAAAGTGCACCTTCTGCTGTCTGCACTGCAGATACACCATCCTGTGCGTTTGTTGAAGCACGATCCAAACCTCTGATCTGCTTACGCATCTTCTCAGAAATAGAAAGACCTGCTGCGTCATCGCCTGCACGGTTGATTCTGTAACCGGAAGATAACTTCTCTGTGCTCTTTGCCTGCTGATTTGCTGTTACATTAAGTACGCGGCTAGCGTTAGCTGCCTGCATGTTGTGTTGTACTACCATAATTTTTTCCTCCTTGAAAATAATCTGTCATCCTTGACAGATGTTAATAATTTACTTTGTGGCATCCTCTACAGCCGTACACTCCGTAGTCTCCACCACTGGACAAGTTATCTTGCCCTTGTACCTTATATATCGGAATGCTGTTCCGATACTTTATAGCAAAAATAATTTTTTTGAATTATTTTTTACTATCCATAAATTGTGGCTCTATGGTTCCGGCTTTCATCATATTCTGATAATAGGAACTCACCACCTTGCTGTTTTGTCGCAGTTCTTTGGCTTGGGTCCGAACACTGGCAAATTTCTTTTTTGCCAGTTCCATATTCTGACGTTCCAGCATCTGCAGGTTAGCACTTCTCTCTGTAATCTCCCGAATGCACTCCTGCATATGATGAATGCTTTCCTTGTATTGCTCCTTGTTAGATTCCATTTCAACCTGAACTCTTGTAAATATCTGTTCAAATCCCTGATCTAATTTCTCCAGACGCTCAATAAGCACTGCCTTCTGCTCCACATTCAACTCAAATGCGTCCGCTTCTGCGTCATTATCCTGCAAGATATCTGCCTGCTCATAGCACAGCAACTGGAGCTGTCGAAGAATGTCACACTTCTTGTCCAGACTCTCCTCCAACATCTGTATATAACTTTTTTCTGCCATTGATATCCTTTCTATGCTACCACTGTACCATTTTTGGTGATTTTCATAACCTCTTTCCATGTGTCTCGCATAGTCCGAAGATGTTTTAAGACTTCTTCCAGAATCTCTGTATCTTTCTTGACATTAGCTTTAATCAGACGCTCCATCAGGTATCTATACACATTGTCAAAGTCTTTTGCCACCGGATACTTGAAATCCAGCGTAGCCTGAAATTCCCCGATAATTCGCTCTGCCTTCTGAATATTGGTGTTTGCTTTGGCATAGTCCTTGTTCTCAATTGCCACAATGGCGATATTGCAGAACTTGATTGCCCCTTCATAAAGCATCAGGGTAAGTTCTGCAGGAGATGCCATTGTAATCTTATTCTGTGCGTATGCATTATAGCCGTTTTGCTGGGTCATATGTTCTTAACCTCCCTGTTTTCCTATTGCGAACCACCTAACAAACCTGATAGAGAAGATGTGGCACTCTGCATCTTTGCCAACTGCTTTTCCATATTGGAATACTGCTTGTAATAACGGTCCTCCATATCTGCTATCTTATCCTCCCAGGTCTTAATCAACTTGGTATAGTTGTCATAATCCTTGGTCATCTGTTTGTCATTGTAAATGGAGTATCTACTGCTCAAGGTAGTTGCTCCCATCTTCTCATCCAATGCCTTGTATAAGTCAGTAGTCAAGTTCTTCATAAACTCTTCCACTACTTCCGGCTCATTGGTAATCATATCTAAAAGCTTGTCTGTCTTGCCGGCAGTCACATCATCTTCCGAGTCACCATCAATGTGGTAAGCGTAATTCTGATTCTTTGCTGCATTGAGATATCCCAGAGTCTGAATGCCAAAACTTCCCAGAGAATAGGTCTTGCCGTTAATCTCATAGGTTCCCATCATAGCTGAGGTCATGGCATTCATCACACCACCGATGGTGGAGTCCTTCCGCAGGATAGCATCCTTGATCTTAGTCTCCCACTTCTCAATCTCTGACTCAGACATCTCCGCTTTTTCATCATCTGTCAGCGGTTCATACTTGGAAGCTGAATCCGCATTGTAGAGAGAAGACAACTCATTAATGAGAGAATTATACTCTGATAAGAAATCCTTAATCTTGTCGTACATCCCCTGGGTATCTGTATCGGTGTTGATGGTAATGCTCTCCCCTGCCTTAGTCTCTCCTGTAGCCTTGATGGTGAGTCCATTTATGTTAAATACATTAGAGTCTGAGGTAAATGTTGCATTATTCAATACAATCTTAGCATCCTGAGCATCCACTCTGGTTGCATCCTTACTGACAGGAATGGTCTCTGTTCCATCAGTAATAGCCTTGGCGTACATAACCTTTGCCGTAATCTCGTCTGCCAGAGTGTCTATATCCACATCTGTGTAATCCTTTACATCCCAATAACTGTTGGTGGGGTCGTTGATAACCTTATTATTATCAGCGGTAAGGGTATCAATCTCTGTGAGACGCTCCTTGGCCTGTGTTCTCTCATCCTCTGTGAGGTAGTAGGCCTTCTTATCATCTTCTGTAAGGACAGCATCGTCATCTATAGCAATCACCGTATTGTAATTCTGTCGAAGAGCATCTAACTTGCTGGTATCCTCTTTCTCTGTCCCGTCTTCTGCTGTGGTTGTAGTAATCAATCCTGTGCTTTTAGCTAGCTTCTTGATGGTATTCTCCAGAGAGTTTTCTCCGGCTTTAAACTCAAAGTCTTCTTTGACTTCTCCATCCTCCGTCACATACTTATATGCAGAAGCCGGTTCCTTGAGAAGTTTCAGCAGCAAATCGGCATCCTTCTGCTTCTGTTCGTCGTCTCCCTGATCTGCCTGATATTGTGTTACCGCATCCTTGGCGTCAGAGTAGGCAATCTTTTTATTAATGGATGCCTTTTCTATAGCCAAATCTGCATTGCTGTCTCTGGCTGTTTTCAGATTAGTCAAAATCTCTGTAATATATGCCTTGGTCTCCGCATCAGTAGCCTTGGCATAAGATGCCATCTTCTCATATTCGGCTGTATTGGCCTTGGATTCCACACTGAGCCCAAAAGCAGCCAACGCCTTCAATCCGGTCTCATCCGACGCTGTCATAGAAAAGTCATTGGCGGTTCCGGTAGCCTTTGCACTGACAAAGATACGGCCATTGCCTGCGTCAAAGCTGGCTTTCACCCCGGTCTTGTTCAATTCCGTAATCAACTCAGAAATCTTGGTATCCTTACTAACTCTGATATCCTGTGACCCATCAGCCATACGAACAGAGATGGTAGTTTCCCCGCCTGTATACCCCAGTTCACCCAATGTGGTATCTTCTGTGGTGCCGGAAGCCAACGTGCCTCCGGTGAGATAACCTGACTTAGCCAACTGGGTAATCTGTAAAGTCTGCGTTCCATTAATAGCTGTTCCACTGGCCGTGATAGTAGCCTTGGTTGGGTCTGAAACCGTTGTCTTCTTCAGATTATATGCACTGGAAAAGCGCAGACTGCTTATCTTGTTATACAGGCTGTTCACCTTAGTATTGATAGCCTTGTATGCTTCCTGCTTCCATTCTAATTTGGTCTGTGCCTTTTGATATTTTTCTTTCTTAGCCACATGGGTAGACACCATTGCCTGGACAATGGCTTCCGTATCAATGCCTGATACCATACCCGACATACGAATTCCTGATGACATATTGCCACCTCCTATCTGCGCTCATCAACCATAATTCCCGCCATCTCCCATACCTTGGCAATCATATCCAATGTCTTTTCCGGTGGAAATTCTTTGATGACTTCCTTAGTTGTCTTATCTACAATCTTAATGGTGACACGATTGGTCTCTTCGTGGATTCCAAACACTGCCTCTCCATTGTACTGTGCTTCCTTGTTAATCTTCTCCACAGCCTGGCGAATCTGCTCATTGCTGGCCTGTCCCTGTTCTCTTGGGCTCTTTACTTCGCCGCTCTCCCTGGCCACAGCACCTGCAATGTCCACTGCATCCTTACTTGGAGCAGAACTTCTTGGTTCCGGCGCTTCTGCCTGTGGTGCTGCCTGCACAGATGTAGTCTTTACGGAACTTCCCTGTTCCTGGTAACTACTGCCTACCCGATTCATACTTTCAATTCCCATCATTGCACCTCCGTGTGATTCTATCCACAATAACACATACTGATTGTGTCTTTTGGTTAACGCTTCTGTATCTTATATCGGCCAAAGGCTCCTATTATTAACCCCGAAAAGAAAAAAAGGACTGACCGCTTGCTGCGGTCAATCCTTGACGCTTTTAAAACAAATCCTTTAATGCATCCAAGCCTTCCAGGTTCATAGCTTCCCTTGTCTCTTCCTGAATCTGCAAATATACTTCCTTGCGGTAAACGGGAACATCTTTCGGAGCAGATATGCCGATTTTTACCTGATCTCCACGTATTTCCAATACGGTAATTTCAATATCGTTATTTATTACAAGGGACTCACCCTTTTTTCTCGTCAGTGCCAACATATGCTACTCACCTGCCTTCCCATCTTTTCTTTCCTTCAAAATTTCGTAAATCGGGAAACGAATCTCCACATCATCCTCTACCACAATCTGATTTGCCAACAAAGTGTCTGTATTGATTACAATAGGCCCCTTAAGGTTTACACACATCTTTGTAATATCCTTTGGCACTGTCACAGTTACAAGCACGTATATATTTTCCCCTGTCAGTTCTCCCAGTGGCGCCAAGAGTTCGTCATTTACGGTAGGATTATAATCCGGTTTTACAAGGTTTGGCTCCATTACCGGCATAGCAAACTGTGGCTCATCCAGGGACTGAAACCACATAATACCATTCTTTCCCGGTCTATCCTCATTATAAATGATGGTAAACTTCTTCATATCCGGAAATCCTACCAAGCCGTTGGCAAAGGTGATAATCTTACTCTCTTCAATGTCAATTTCCCCAAACAATCTGGTCTCTACTCTCATATTTTTTTCCTTTCTCCTAGATATAATTCAACAATGTCATACCACTAAGTTTACCTGCGGCCGTCAAAGATGACTGATACGCATTATAAGCTGCCGTGTAGTTAATGATAATCTCTGATATATCCAGATCATCATTTTCTGACTGAAGTTCCATAATGGTCTCCTGCTGATTGCTCATTCTGGTCTCTGTGAGTTTTAACTGATCCACGGTACATCCCACCTTGGAGATAGCAAGATTCACATTTCCCAGATATTCATCCACTTTACCAATCTCTTTGCTGTAAAGTTTCTGCATATGGTCATCGGCATAATCTGCTTCCTTTTGGGCTGCCGACAACCATTCCTTCAGTTTCGTCTGATATTCCTCCCCGGAGTACTGAGCCTCGTTCATCATCTTCTTGATACTGTCCACCTTCTCGTGGGCTTTGATGGATCGATCTACTGCAGAAATCAAGTCATCCACATCTCTTTGAATATCACTGTTAAATGCATCTGAAGCCTCCAGATTCACTGTGAGCTCCTGGTTCATAGAGACGGTATAGTTGATATCATAGCCAATCTCATTACCCTCAGCGTCAAATTTCTCATAGGTAACGGGATGAGTCGGGTTGGTCTTATCCGTACAGTTAAAGTAATACTCCGGCTTCAATTCCCCCTTGGAAAAGCCCTTTTTGTCATAGTTCATATCGATAGATGCATGATTGGTGCGAATCTCTGACGCCACATCATTGCCCAAAATTAACTGGCCTGTCTCCTTGATAAACACCATGTCTCCGTCTGCCACTTCCTTCAGACCGGTGGCAGCCGCCCACTCATCTTCTGTCTCATAAGCCACCAGCTTTCTGGCGTCTATGGATGTGGTGTAGGATTGTCCGTCCGGCGCATAATCACGAATCTGTTGCGAATAAGCGCCATCCGCCATTCTTGTGTAAGTCACTGACCTGCTTCCGGTGGCTGTGGG